>JAJYIO010000472.1 GCA_021790035.1 bacterium
CGGCAGAGGGTGGAACGGCGGGCCCACCGGCGGCAGCGGGGACGGGAAGCGGGGGAACGGCGGGCGCACTGGCGGCAACGGGGACGGCAGATGGTGGAACGGCGGGCCCACTGGCGGCAGCGGGGACGGGGGCTGCGGGAAACGCCGGGGCGAGTTGTTGGCGATCCACTGCTGAACCTGATGGGGGGCCTGCTGTCGCTCGATCTCGGTGCCCAGGTTGACATTGGAGCCAGGAGCCTCGCCGATCAGGAGGTTGCGCAGCAGGGGCTGGACCTGGGCGTCTGACATCGCTCCGGTCCCCCGATCGACCAGGCCGATGACCTGGTTGATCAGATCCAGGCGCGACTGGATATCCTTCTTGTACGCCTCGAAGTCCTGGGAACTCAGGCCGCCGGGCTCCCCCACCTCGAGGGCCGCCTGGCCGAGATCGGCCTCGAGCTGCTCCTTGACAGAATCCGCGGTCTCGATGGTCTCCCCCAGATTGATAGGGGCGTCCGAAACGATCCCCGAGCCGCTGCCCCCGCGCAGAAACCTCTGCAGGTTCAGCCTGGCATTCTCCGCACCCGAGTTGGGCTCTGATCCGAAACGATTCTGGATCGTCATTTTCTTCCTTCCCCACGTTCGAAAGCGTACCGCTGGGCTTATCGGAGGTGGGCCGCGATGGACGCGCCGAAAAATGAAGATTTACCAGAGTCTCAATCAATTGCTTGAACCGCTTATCATTGCGGTTCCCGGTCGCCGGACGTCCGGGAACCAAGAACCGTTTCCGCCATACCGTTTGCCGGTTGAACGGGTCGTTCTGCGCGGTCGTGCTGTCCGGGGGCGCGAAGAGAGGACGCGGCTGGCACCGCTTTGCTACCGGGACCCTTTGACTCCCCGGGGTCCAATCCATCCGAGTCGGGGATACTCCGGGCGTCTTGTCGCGATGCCCCAAAGGCTTGAACGCCAAGCGCCGGAAGCGCGGGGTGGCGCTTCCGGCGATTTGGCTTGGGGGTGGAACGGATCAGGAATGAGGAATAGATGCGGTCAGTTACCAGCGCCGCCCTCCGCCTTGGCGACGGACCCCTGAAAAGAGCGGGTCAGGGCCTCCTGACAAGATCCACGATACGGTTTGCAGAGACCCCTTGGAGCCAGCGAAGCCGTGAGGAAAAACCGAGGTTTCGACGCGGGCGCCGAAGAGGATGGCCCCTTCGCCTCATCAGAAACTCTCTGCTCCGGCTGCGCCGGCAGCGGGTGGCGTTTCATTCGAGAGTGTCGGCGCAGCCGGCAGGCAACTCAAAGGATGCGCTTGCCCAGCGCTGACAGGATCAGCTCGACGGCAAGGAGCGAGGTACGGTTGTTGTCATCGAAGATCGGATTGACCTCGACCACGTCCATGCTGGTCAGCCTGCCGCTGTCGGCGACCAGTTCCATGGCCAGGTGGGCCTCCCGGTAGTTCGCACCGCCGATGACGCGAGTGCCGACGCCTGGAGCGAACTCCGGGTCCACGAAATCGACATCCAGGCTCACGTGCAAGGCATCCGTGCGGGCCGTCGCCAGGGCGATCGCCCGCGACACGATCTCCTTGATCCCGAACTCGTCGATGTCCCGCATCGTGAACACGTGGATGCCCGACTGGCGGATCAGCTTCCGCTCACCGGCGTCGAGGTCGCGCACGCCGACCAGCACCGTGTCCTCCGGTCGCACCTTGGGCCAGAACCCGCCGATCTCGACCAGACGAGGATCGCCCAGCCCCACGCACACGGCGAGCGGCATCCCGTGGATGTTGGCGCTGTGGCTCGTCTCGGGGGTGTTGAAGTCGCCATGGGCATCGAACCAGATGAGTCCCAGCCTCTTGCCGGCCTTGACCAGGGGTTCGGCGACCGCCGCGACGCTTCCCATGGCGATGCTGTGATCGCCGCCGAGGAAAAGCGGGAAGCGCCCTGACCCCGCGATCCCGCGGGCCGCGTCGAGCGTCGCCTCGCAGGTGGCAAGGATCGGCGCGAGGAACTTGAGCCGGGCCTCGGCCACGGCCAGCGTCTCGGGCATGGGAGCAGCGACGTCACCCGCGTCGCAGACCTCCCACCCGATCTTCGCCAGCTTGGCGTCCAGGCCGGCGATGCGCAGCGATCGGGTGGCCATGTCTACGCCGCGATGGCCGGCCCCGAGATCGAGGGGGACGCCGAGGACCGTGAGGGGGCGTTTGCGAGAGTTCATCTTCTGATGCTAGCAGGAATGCGGATTCGAGCTAGCCTGGCGCGCCCTCGGAAGCCAGCCGCGCAGCCTCGGCTTCCTGGACGGGCCGATAGCTGCGGCGGTGGGCCGAGCAGGGTCCGAGGCGAGCGAGGCTCTCGCGGTGCTCGGGCGTGGGATAACCTTTGTGGCGGTCGAAGCCGTACGCCGGGTGCTCCCGATGAAGGGCGTCCATCAACTCGTCGCGATGAACCTTGGCGAGGATCGAGGCGGCGGCGATCGCCGCGCACCGGGCATCCCCCCCGACGATCGCCCGCTGGGGGACCGTGACTTCCCGGATGGGGAGGTGGCCGTCGACGATCACCATGTCCACCGACACGTCAGGAAACCTCGCCGCCAGGTGGGCCAGCGCCGACCGCATCGCCAGGAAGCTGGCGTTCAGGATGTTGATCCGGTCGATCTCGGCCTCACTGGCCTCGCCGATACCCCAGGCGATCGCATGGCGAAGGATCTTCTCGGCCAGCTTCGCCCGGACTTCCGGCGCCAGCTTCTTGCTGTCGTCCAGCCCTGCCAGGGCGCGCCGCGCCGTCCGGTAGCTCCGGTCCGAGCTTCCGGGCAGCACCACGGCTGCGGCCACCACGGGCCCCGCGAGCGGCCCCCGTCCGGCCTCGTCCACGCCGGCGATCCGCTCGTATC
>JAJYIO010000473.1 GCA_021790035.1 bacterium
CCTCGGTCGGCATCGTCGCGCCCGCGGAGAAATACAGCCGGATCGACTCGAGCTGCTTCGGCGGAACGTCCGCCCGAAGAAGCCCGATGTAGACGGTCGGCACCGCAAAGAACATCGTCGCCGCGTTCTTGGCGACGGATCCCAGCACCGGTTGCGGCTCAAAGCGACGGTGGAGCACGATCGTCGCACCCGCCAGGATCGCCGTGTTCATGATGAAGTTCTGTCCGAAGCAGTGGAAGAGGGGCAGGAAGAGCACCAGTCGATCGTCCGGGCTGATGTCGAGAGAGCGGCTGGTGGCGCAGATGTTCGACAGAACGTTGCCGTGGCTCAGGACGGCGCCCTTCTGCTTGCCCGTAGTGCCGGAGGTGTAGAGGATCGCCGCCGGCGAGTCGCGCTCCAGCGAGACCGATCTGGACCACGTCCGCGGCTTCGAGACGCTCGAGAGCGACCGAACGTCCGGCACCTCTCCTTCGCAGATGACCACCGAGTCGGGCTCCAGCACGGCTGGCGTCAGCGGTCTGAGGTTGCCGTACAGGTCGCTGGTCGTCAGGACCACTTTGGCACCGCTGTCACGAAGGAGATAGCCGAGCTCATCGGTGGTGAGCATCGGAGCGGCCGAGACCGCGATGGCACCGAGCTTGACAACGGCCAGATAGCAGACGACGAACTCGGGACCGTTCGGTAGATAGAGCGCCGCCCGATCCCCGGCCGTCAGGCCGAGACCGGTCAGGCCGACCGCAAGTCCCTCGACCTGGCTCGCGAGCTCGCCGTACGTCAGGTGGCGGTCGCCGAACACGATGGCTGTCTTGTCAGGGAAGTGAGTGGCGGCGCGTCCGAGGTTGTCGGCGATGTTCATTCGGTTTCGTTCACTCCTTCATGTGACCGCAGGTCGCTCACGGAGCGCGCTGCCGCGATGGTGAGGGCCGACCCCGCTGTCATGGGAGCTGGCTCTGGGGATCGCTCCAGCGACCTGCCCCCCGGCCGATGGCGACGTTGATGACGACGCCGATCGCCATGATGAGCAGGATGTCGGCGTACAGCTGGTCGATCTCGAGTTGTCCGCCGGCGCGCGCGAGGAGGTACCCAAGACCGCGCGACCCGACGATGAGCTCGGCGGCTATGGCCGCGACGAGCCCGTAAGGGACGCCGACCTGCGCGCCGAAGAGGATCGCCGGCCGGACCGACGGCAAGATGACTTTCGCCACGATCTGCCGCCGAGAGGCTCCCATGGTCTGGAGAGTGGCAACAACGTCGCGATCGACGTCCCGGACAGCGGAGAGGGTCACCGAGAGGATCAGGTAACCGACCACCACGACGACCACCAGGAGCTGCGGGAGGAGCCCGATGCCGAGCCACAAGACGAACAACGGAGCCAGAGCGAACAGCGGGATGGAGTTGAGTGCTCGGATCAGCCCGTCCCAGGCTCGGCCCTGCCGCGGGGAGAGGCCGAGTGCGATGCCCAAGCCGCTCCCCACCGCGAGGCCGATCGCATACCCCATCGCCATCACCTGAAGCGTGCTGAAAAGATGCGGGAGCACTTCACCGGTGGCGAACCAGGCGAGAAGCTGGCGACCGATCCTGGCCGGCGCCGGACCCCATATGCCCAGGCCGCCGCCGCCCGAGACGATCTGCATGGCGATGACGAGAGACACGGCGAGGCCGACCTGGGCGAACAGCAGGCGCAGGCGGTACGGCAGGCGCCCGGTCATGACCGGTCCAGTGCCACCGGGGACAGCCGACTCTCGACGTAGGAAAGGACCATGTCGACCGCGAAGCCGACGATCCCCAGCGTGAGGAGAGCGGCGAAGACCAGGCCCGTGTCGTACAGAGATGCACCCCTTTTGATCACGTAGCCGATGCCCTCCGTGCTGGCCACCAGCTCACCGAAGACCGTCGCGCGAAGCGCCATGGGAGCGGAGGTGCGGAGGCCGAGCAAGATGCTCGTGACCGCCGCCGGCAACACGACCTTGAACAGGACCTGGCCACGGTCCGGCCCCATGAGCCTGATCGCGACCAGAAGATCGATGGGGACATCGCGGACTCCCCGGTACGTCATGAACGTCGTGAGGAGGAAGACGGTAAGAGCAGCGAAGGCGACCTTGGACCACAGGCTGATGCCGAATACGACGACGAAGAGTGGAGCCAGCGCAAGGCTGGGGAGGCTGTACAGAGCGATGATGTACGGCTCCGAGATCGCCCAGAGCGTCCGACTGCTCGCGAGGGCGATGCCGAGGACAAGCCCGGCGGCACCGCCGATACCGAACCCGAGCACGGTCCCCTCCACGGTGGACAGGAGGTGGGGGACCGCGGCGCCGGATGAGATCCAGCGCCACAGCTCGACGGCGACAATCGACGGACTCGAGGTCCATTCCACGTTGAGCACCGTGTGAGCGCCAACCTCCCACGCGACCAGCAAGGCGATCACGAAAGCCGCGGGAGAGGGATCGGACCGTCTCAGTCGGGCCACCAGGGCCGGGACTCCGGACAGCGTGCCCGCACACGCGGTGTTGCGTCGAGCTCTCAGCAGTTGGGTCACGGCACAACGGCACCCCCGGTCTTCACCTCCGGGCTGAGGGCCGCCCACAGAGTCTGGTAGGTCGTCTGATACTCCTCCAGCTGCCGTATCTCGACGACGTCTCTCGGTCGCGGTATCCGGATGGCGAGTTCGAGCTTGATGCGGCAGGGGCGAGGGGTGAGGACGATGACCCGGTCCGATAGCGCTATCGCCTCGTCCAGGTCATGGGTGACGAAGAGCACCGTTCGCTTCTGCCGCTGCCAGAGCCTGAGCAGCTCGGCCTGCATGACGATCCGAGTCTGGGCATCGAGACTGCTGAAGGGTTCGTCCAGGAGCAGGGTCTCCGGACCGTA
>JAJYIO010000474.1 GCA_021790035.1 bacterium
GTCCGTGGCCACGATCAGGCGATCGGCCCCGAGGCTCTTGGCCAGCAAGCCGGAGGCCAGATCCTTGTCGATGACCGCAGCGGCACCGGTGAGGTCGCCGTCCTTGCGGAAAACGGGGATGCCACCACCGCCGCAGGCCACGACCAGCGCGCCCGCTTCCACCAGAGTCCGGATGGAGTCGAGCTCGGCGATCTCGAAGGGCTGCGGGGAAGCCACGACACGCCTCCAGCCGCGACCGGCGTCCTCGATGACGGTCCAGCCCTGTGTCCTGGCCATCTGGGCAGCCGTGTCCGCATCGTAGAACGGACCCACCGGCTTGGTGGGCCTGGCGAAGGCGGGATCGGCCGCATCGACGACCATGTGGGTCACGATGCTGACGATGGGGATCGAGAGCCCGGCCGCCGCCGCGGCATGCCGGAGCCCACGCACCAGCATGGTACCGATGAGGCCCTGGGTCGCGGCCCCGCACGCGTCCATCGGGAGCGGAGGGGTCCGTTCGGCTGCAGCGGCCGAGCGGATGAGCTCGAAGCCGACCTGCGGGCCGTTGCCGTGGGTCAAGGCGACCTTCCAGCCCTGCTTGACCATGCCGATGATCCGCTCGGCCGTCCGGCGGGCCACGGCCTCCTGGTCTTCGAACGACACGTGAGCGGGATCCGAGATCAGGGCATTGCCACCAACGGCGCATACGATCAAGCGATTCATGGGCCGAAGTCTAACACGTGCTACGATCTTCGGCCATGGGCAGCGACAACGGCCGCACGAGCAAAACCTTCATCGCCATCGCCGGCAACATCGGTTCCGGCAAGTCCAGCCTCACGACGTGGCTGGCGGATCGCCTCGGCTACGAGGCGTGCTTCGAGGTGGTCGACGACAACCCCTACCTCGACGACTTCTACCGCGACATGAAGGCGTGGAGCTTCCACACCCAGGTTTACTTCCTTTCCCGCCGCTTCGAGAATCACCGCCGGATCACGTCGGGGAGCCGATCGGTGGTCCAGGATCGCAGCATCTACGAGGACCACGCGATCTTCGCTCGCAACCTGCACGACCAGGGGATGATGACGGATCGGGACTTTTCCAACTACCAGGACCTCTACAACGTGATGGCGCGCTTCTTCGAGCCCCCGGACCTCCTGGTCTACCTCAAGTGCTCGGTCCCCACCTTGATGCGCCGGATCCGCAAGCGCGGCCGGGATTGCGAGCGAGAGATTCCCCGCGAGTACATCGAGCAGCTCAACGGACTCTACGACCGCTTCGTCGAGGAATTCGAGGACGCCCCCAAGCTCGTGCTACCGGGCGACGACCTCGACTTCGTGGGCTCCTACCACGATTTCAGCTTCATCCTGGACATGATCGACGCCATGCGGATCGATCCCAACCGGCTGCAGCCGTCGCTGTTCTAAGCAGTTTTCAGCCTGAAGGGGTCCCCGGGAGCCCGGCCGAACCCAGGGACCGCGGGTGCGAGGTCTCGTGGGAAGACAGGAGCTCGATCGCCAGGGCGATCAGCGCCCGGGCGTCGCCGGACGCCGCCACGTATACCGCGGCACCGCCCAGGCGGGCGGCCTCGGCCGTTTGCGGCCCGATCGCCGCCACCGGAATCCCCTGGTATTCGGGCCGGGCCAGGATCTGCCGGGCGCCCGCCGAACTGGAGGCAACGATGAGATCAGGGACGACCACGGGCGCAGGCCACGACAGCTCACGGCGATAGGATGCCACCGGCTCGACCCAGGCGCCCAACGCCGCGAGGTCAGCCAGGACGGCATCCGACTCGCCCTGGCAGCCCAGGACCTGCAAGCGCTTGCCGGCGATCCGCGGCGCCCAGCTTGCCGGGGGCGCCGCGCCGTACTCGCCGATGACCCCTTCGGGCCGTAGACCGGCTTTCTCCAGCGCGGGGCCGGCAGCTGGATGGAGCGCCCACAGGGGCACCAAGGGAACCGACCGCAGGTCCACCTCTTGCTCGAACAGGCGCTGCAGCCAGGCAGCGACCGCCGCAGGACTCGTGAAGGCGATCCCGTCGTGCTCCCCGTGAGCGGCGATCGCCCGGTCCAGCTCCGACGAATCCTCCACGAGCCCGGTCGTCACGATTGGCGCCTCGACGACCCGTGCACCGGCGGCCTCGAGCGGCCCGGTGAACTTCGAGCGCGAGGACCGGGTCCGGGCGACCAGCACCGTCCTCCCTTCGAGCGGCAGTGGGTGCCACCAGGTCAGCTCGCCGTGGAGGCCGGCGACTTCCCCCACCACGACGATCGCCGGATCCCCCGGACGCCCCCCCCTGGCCGCCGCCACCTGGGCCAGCGTGGCCAGCGTCCCGATCGCGACGCGCTGACGCGGAGTGGTCGCGGCCCAGACGATGGCCGCGGGCGTCCTGGCATCACGACCCGCAGCGACGAGTCGAGCCATCTTGGCCTCGAGGTCCCGGACGGCCATGTAAAGCACCACGGTGCCTCCGATCCGACCCACGGCATCCCAGTCGACGTCCCGGGCCCCGGCGGCAGCCGGATGACCGGTGACGAAGGTAAGGACCGAGGCCAGGCGCCGATGGGTGAGGGGGATACCGCTGTATGCCGCGGCCCCGAGCGCAGCCGTAATGCCCGGGACGATCTCGTAGGGAATCTGGTGGGCCCGAAGGGCAGCCGCTTCCTCGCCCCCCCGGCCAAACACCAGCGGGTCGCCCGCCTTGAGCCGCACCACGTTCTGGCCCGCCAGGGCACGCTCGAGGATCAGGGGATGGATCTCGGGAGACGCATGATGCCCGGCGCGGCGGCCCACCGCCAGGCGCTCGGCCGCCGGCGGGATGAGCGCCATGATCTCGGGGCTCACCAGCTCGTCGTACGCGACGACCTGCGCGCCGGCGAGCAGCT
>JAJYIO010000475.1 GCA_021790035.1 bacterium
CCTCCTCGATGAAGAGACGCAACTGGCTCGAGAGGTCAAGATACGTCTTGTTGTAGGGCGTGGCCGAAAGCAGGATGCACTTGCTCTCGTTCTCCCTGACGTATTCCTGGATGGCGCGGTATCGCTCCTCGCTGGCAGCCAGGTCCTTCATCGCATGTTTCATGGCGAGATCGAGCGCCTCGCGTTCCTGGATGGTGCGCTGCAGGAGTTCCTGGGTCGCACGGGAGCGCTCGAGGCTTTGTGCCAGCCAGAAGAGAAGACCCAGCTCCGATACGGCGATCCCGAAGGCCAAAAACGCATCGCGAACGGTGCTATGGAGAGAAAAGGCATCCGCCTCGATGCGGTAGAGGCCCCAGGCTGCCGCCAGCGGCAAACAAAGCACCGCGCCGACCAGGATCCGGAGGGTTTGCCCCGATGAGCTGCGGTCGGCAAGCCGCAGCACGAGGCCGCGGGCGGGGCGTGCCAGGACGATGGCCGCTCCTTCTGCCATCCACCCCAGGGCCGGAATCATGCCGGCCTGGAGGAAGCGGCCGGGGCCATGCCCGAGTGTCCCCAGGACGACGTGGCTCATGAAGGTCACGAAGGGGAAGAAGGTTGCGAGCAGCGCCAGTATCTCGGCCAGGTAGACGCCCTGGCGGGGCCGATCGTCGAGAAGCGCGATCGCCAGGCCGCAGAGAAGTGCGGGCGGCAGGAGCGCGATGAACGGGCTGCCGAATCCCGTGTCCTGGATCTTGGCTGCCCCGGCTGCGAAGGTCCACGTGCCGCAGACAGGCATGTACGAGCCAGGGTGGGTCAGCAGGAAGCAGGCTCCGGCGATCGGCGGGGCCAGCGCGAGGAGGGTGGCCCGCCAGCGCCGGGTCGGGGAGACTTTTCCGTGGCCCAGCAAGACCAGGGCGAGGATCTGCAGGCCCATGACCACCGGCTCCAGGGGAATGCCTGCGTGGCAGGGGACCGTACCAGCTGGACCGGCCGGGAGCGCGTTGCTCAGCAACAGGGTCACGATGACCCCGACCCCGACGACCGCCAGGACGTGGAGCGTGGTGAGGCGCAGGTCGAAGCGGGCAACGCCCGGGCTCGATACGGAGGTCAAAGCCGGTCTCCTTGCGCTGGAACCGTGAACCAGAAGACCACGCCGGGGCCGTCCTTGCAGCGATAGCCCATCGAGCCTCCGTGCGCTTCCGTCAACGCCTTGCTGATCGCCAGTCCGAGTCCGGTTCCGCGAACGCCCGGGGAATTCTGGAGCCTCCCGAAGGGCTTGAAGATCTCGTCCGCCTGGTTTTCGGGAATGCCGACGCCTTCGTCTTCTACCTCGCAGGCGAGGCCCCCGGCCTCCCGACGGAACCGCACCACCACCGTCCCCTGGCTGGAGAACTTGATGGCGTTGTCGACCAGGTTGAACAGGATCTGGTACAGGCGCCGGTCATCGCCGACGATCGCCTCCATCTCCGCGGGACCGTCCATCGCGAGCGTGAGCCCCTTGCGGGCCGCGATGCTCTCGAACGTGTCAACCACGCGTTCTGCCAGGCGACGAAAGTCGAATGACCGGGATAGCAAAGAGAACTTCCCCGTCTGGAAGCTGGCGAGATCCAGGAGGTCGTCTTGCAGGACGCCGCACTGCTCCAGGCACCGCAGGAGTTCGTCCAGCACGTGCCGCTGGGAGGTGTTGAGCGGCCCGGCGGCCTCCTCCCGCAAGCTGGCGCCAAATGCGATGGCAGCGGACAGCGGGGCCCTGAGTTCGTGGGCCACCGTTCCCAGGAAGAAGACCTTGGTGCGGTCGAGTTCCTGGAAACCCAGATTGGTCTCGGCCAGCTTGACGGCGGCTTCTTGCAGGCGATTCACGAGCTCGTGAGTCTCAAGCTGGGCCCCGCCGGCGTCCAGACGCCCCACTTCCGACTCGACCAGGCTTTGGGCCAGCATCAAGGTCTGCGCCCGCTCACGCACGACGGGATCGACCGGGTAAGCCCTGGGGCCGGTTTTTTCCAGGGCCAGCGCCAGCGATTTCCACAACAGGAGGTCGAGGGCTTGGGCCACCTCGAGGATGCGGTCCGGGGCGGGCACGATCTGCTGCAAGGTACCCAGCAGGGCAAGATTGCGCGTCAGGGCTCCCAGCACGGTCGCGATGGCCGGTGGTTCGGCCGCCCGGAGGTCGCTCCAGTGATCGAGAATGCCCTCCCGTGCGTCGCCGGATGCCACGGATGCCAGCCAGGATCGTAGATCGCTGGCGTCGAAGCCCTGCCAGGTGGACCGTAGCGAATCCGGCGAACTCGGCAGCCAATCGGCTTGCAAGGCCGAGTACCTGGCGCTGAAATCCTCGAAGTGGCGCTCGAGGACCGCGCTCGCGCTGGCTGCCAGGGCATCGGTGTTCTGGGCCATGTACTTCCTTGATCGAAAATCGCGATCGGTCAGTCGGTTTTTCGGCCTGCCCTCGCGACAGGGCTTCGTCGAACCGCGATCGCGCCGGGGTCATCCGTTGTGAGGGGAGCGGTTACGCGAGGCTTGGCATCGGGCCCATGCCGTGACCCGGTTCCTCGGTCGCATGGAGCAGGCTATGCAACTTGATGAAGGCAAGGTCGAGGTCTCGTTGCATAGTTTTGTCCTTCCCGGGCGGCAGCCGCGGCTAACGGCCGGCCGACCCGCCTTCCTCTTCGAGTTTGACGCGACGGAAAGCCGCGAAGAGCAGCAGGTCGTAGGAGATCTTGAGTCCGGCGCCGACCACCAGCGGTGCCGCCAGTGCCAGCCCTGCCGAGGCCCAGCCTGCGATGGCGGGGCCGATGGCCCAGCCGCCCTGCCGTACCAGGCTGGTGATGGACGAGACCACCGTGCGCTCCTCGGGCGCGACCATGCTCATCACATAAGAC
>JAJYIO010000476.1 GCA_021790035.1 bacterium
CGCCTTTATGGCCACCTCCAGTCCCTCTCGGCGTCGTTCTACAGCCACCACAAGATCGGCGACCTGATGGCCCATGCCACGAACGACGTCCTGACGGTGCGCGGCATGTGCGGAGAAGGCGTGCTCCAGTTCCTGGACCCGCTGTTCTACGTCGCCAGCACCGTGGGCGTCATGCTCTTCACGGTCGGCTGGCGCCTGACCTTGCCCAGTCTCTTGCCGCTGCCCTTCCTCACGCTGATCGTCTCGACGATCGGTCGCCAGGTCCACAGCCGTTACAAGGTCGTCCAGGCCAGCTTCTCGGACCTGTCGGACCGGACCCAAGAGGTCGTGAGCGGAATCCGCGTGGTCAAGGGGTTCGTACAGGAAGACGCGATGCGGCAGCAGTTCGCGGGCGTGGCGGACTCCTATCGTCGGCGATTCATGAAGATGGAGCGGTTCGTGGCCAGCTTCGATCCCATCATCGGCTTGCTGGCGGGATCCAGCTCGGCCATCGCCCTCGTGCTGGGGGGGCGGATGGTCCAGTCCGGCGCTCTCACGCTGGGTCAGCTGGTGAGCTTCTTCGGGTATCTCAACATGCTGGTCTGGCCGATGCTGGCCATCGGGTCGGGCTACAACCTGCTGCAGCGAGCCAGCGCCTCCATGAGCCGCATCCAGGACCTGCTCCGCACGCCGGCGGACGTCGCCGACGCGCCTGACGCCCTCGCACTCCCGGACCCGGTCGGCTCCCTCTCGATCCGCAACCTCACCTTCGCGTATTCCCCCGATCGCCGTCCGGTCCTGTCCGACATCGATCTGGATCTGGCAGCCGGCCAGGTGCTGGGCATCGTGGGCCGGACCGGCAGCGGCAAGTCTACCCTCGTCTCCCTCGTAGCTCGGATCTACGATCCCCCGCCGGACACCCTCTTCGTCGACGGTGTCGACGTCCTGGAGATCCAGCTCGCCGACCTCCGGTCGGCCATCGGCTTCGTTCCGCAGGACAGTTTTCTCTTTTCGCGCTCGGTGGAGTCCAACGTCGACTTCGCCCAGCCGGGCCGGGGCAGCGACGCCGTACTCCATGCCCTCGGCCTGGCCGACATGTCGACAGAGGCCACGAGCCTGCCCGACGGCCTGCAGACGGTGATGGGCGAGCGCGGCGTGACGCTGTCCGGCGGCCAGAGACAGCGCGTCAGTCTCGCTCGTGCTCTGGTGCGGGATCCGCAGATCCTGATCCTCGACGATTGTCTGTCGGCCGTCGACGCCGCCACCGAGGCACGAATCCTCGCCTCGCTGCGCTCATTCTCGGGATTCGGGGATCGGCGATCGAGCGGCCAGCGCCGGACCACCATCCTGGTCGCCCACCGGCTATCCATCGTTCGCGATGCCGACCACATCCTCGTCCTCGAGGGCGGCCGGATCGTCGAGCGCGGGACCCATCAAGAGTTGCTGACCCTTGGTGGCGAGTACGCCCACATGTGGGACCAGCAGCAAGCGGAGGCGGCCCTGGCGGCCCAGGCGTGACGTCATGCACGATCTCGAAGAAGACAGCCTCAAAACGTTCTACGACCCGGCCCTCGTCCGTCGCCTCCTGGCCTATGCCCGTCCGCATGCCCTGACGATCCTCGCGGCGGTGGGTCTGCTCGGGATCGTGACGGCCCTCCAGCTCGCCCAGCCCTACCTCCTCAAGGTGGCGATCGACCGCGACCTCGTCTCGCATCACGGCACGCTCGCGGGCCTGGCGGCGCTGGCGATCGCCTACCTCGCGGTCGGCGCGGCAGCCAGCGCGATCCTCTACGGCAACACCTTGCTGATCCAGGGAACCGCCCAGCGCATCATCCAGCGCATCCGCCAGCAGATCTTCGACCACCTGATGTCGCTGGGGCTCGCCTTCTTCGATCGCAACCCCGTGGGTAGGCTCGTCACGCGGGTAACGAACGATACCGACGCCCTGAACGAGATGTACACCAGCGTCCTGGTCAACCTCTTCCGGGACGTGTTCATCATCTCGGGGACCGTCGTCATCATGCTGCGGCTCGACTGGCACCTGGCGCTGGTCGGGTTCACGATGATGCCGCTGGTGGCGCTGACGACGGTCACGGCCCAGCGCCTGCTCCGCTCCATCTGGCGCGTCGTGCGCGTGCGTCTGGCCCGGCTCAACGCGACGCTGGCCGAGAACTTCTCGGGCATGCGCATCATCCAGATCTTCAACCGCCAGGAGCACCAGCTAGGCGAGTTCAGGGACATCAACGACGAGTACTTCCAGGCCTCCTGGTCCCAGCTCCGGATCTCCGCCATCAGCCGCCCCCTGCTCGACTTCCTCGGCCAGGTCGCCCTGGCGGCAACGCTGTGGTTCGGCGGCCTGCAGGCCATGGGCCATGCCGTCGAACTGGGAACCCTGTACGCGTTCACGAGCTACCTCCGCCAGCTTTACAACCCGATCTCGGAGCTCGCCGAGAAGTTCAACATCATGCAAGCCGCCATGGCGTCATCCGAGCGGATCTTCATGCTTCTCGACACCCGGCCGCAGGTTTGCGATCCCGATACCGACGTTCTGGCCGCGCCATCGCCCGAGGCCTCGGTCGCGGGCCCCGAGGCCAGCGCGAAGGGAGGGCGGGTCGAGCTGCGCGATGTCTGGTTCGCGTACGATCCTCTCGAAGCCACCACCGAGCCGCGGTGGGTGCTCAAGAATGTCTCGTTCACCGTCGAACCGGGCCAGACCGTCGCCTTCGTGGGGCACACCGGCGCCGGGAAATCGTCCATCATGAGCCTGGTGGCGCGCTTCTACGACGTCCAGCGGGGCCAGGTGCTGGTGGACGGCAAGGATGTCCGCGAGTGGCGCCAGACCGATCTCAGGTCGAGGCTCGGACTGGTGCTGCAAGAA
>JAJYIO010000477.1 GCA_021790035.1 bacterium
ACAGCGTCGAACGAAACGCCACCTGCTGTGCTGGGCTACGCAGCAGCTTGCCCGCAGCGGGGGGTAGTTTGCGGGGGGGGCAAGGCCCCCTGCAAGTCACCGCCGGCGCAGCCGGAGCAGAGAGTTTCTGATGAGGGAGCTGAACGCCCGAGCAGGACCAGCTCGAACCGCCAACGAGCCCGCGCCGCCAGCCGTCTAGCGGACCGCTTTCAGAGAGAGGCCGTCCCCTGCTCCCCGGCGAGAACGGCCGTGATCTGGCATTCGCATTCGCTGTGTGCGCTATCGTCCGCGTGGCAGGGGGGCAATATCTGGGAGACGACGTCGGGCTTGAGGAGGGCGTACTCCTTGTTGTGGCGGCCCTGGCATACCTTGCATGCCGTCCGCGGATCCTTGGCCTGGAACCGAACGCTCTGCACGCGGCCGCCCTGCCCGTACCAGCCAATAACCAGATCCCGGTTCTGGCGCAGGAGTTGCCCGATCACGGGTTCCCGGCCGATCCGCTTGTCGGCGGCCTTGCTGAATCGCCGCAACGCGGCTTCGTACTTGCTGCGCTCGAGCGAGACGGCCTGGCGCGGAGTCTTGGCAGCCAGGGTCCCCGTGGCCGTGGAACGACCGGTATCCGGCTTGGCCTTCTTCTGGTTCGCTCGACCCGCCTTCGCTGCCGGCTGTTCCTTGCCCTTGAGGCCCCTGGCAGCCTTGGCCGATCGCCGGCCCGGCGCGGTTCGTATACCCCAGCTCACGACGACCCCGACGCCCACGGCGATGGCCGTGACCAGAAGGATGGAGACTTCGTTGGGGGTGACCGTCATCGTTCGTGGGCTCCAAACGGCAGGGCAGGCCAGGGGACCGGAGCCTGGCAAGCGTTCTAGCCCGGCGCGGGACCCGTCAGCACGCGCTACGGACCAGGATCCGGCTCCAGTGCGCGGCGGACAGGGTTACGAGAGGCCACGGCGCGCAGCAAACCAGTATAAACCCGGATTGGAAACCGTGACCGAGGGCGCGGTTGAACCGTCGGTCACCGGGTCCCGAGGCGTGGATCCCAGGCGCGCCTGGCGAGACTCGATGAACGGCTGGCCGCGAGGCGACGCAGTGGAATGGCGGACCCCTGTCGGCTTCGGCCATCCATCGTGATAGCCTGCGAAGCCGATGCGAGTTTCGAAAACCAGCCAGATCGGGCAACTGGTCCTGGTCTGTCACGGGTGTGGCGCCCGGCACCATCTGGCCGATCGCTTCTGTGCCCGCTGCGGCCAGCCGTTGCTGGCGACGTTGGATGCGCCGGTTCCCGAGAGGAAGGAGCGAGTCTGGGGGCGTCCGGCGGCTCGGGCCGGCACGGCCCTCGGCGTGGTCGCCGTGGGCCTCTTGGCCTTGACCTTCACCCGCCTGCCACCGAGCGTCGCGCTGGCCGGCGTCCGCCTCGGAGACGACCAGGACAGGGTACTCGAGACCCTGGGAAAGCCCGCTCTCCCGCCGGCGCCGATGGTCTGGAAGTCCGGCCACACGGCGGTGATGTGGCCCTACGACCCGGATCTCGGGGCGGGGGGAGTTCCGAATCTCTCGGTGACGTTCATCGACGGGCGGGTCCGACGCGTGGCGGCATTGAGCCGTCAGTACGCGACGACGGACGGCCTCCGGGTGGGCGAATCCATGGCCGATGCCCGCGCCCTGTATGGAACCGGCATCGAGGGAGACACGGTGGACGGACTGGTGCCGTACAAGTTCCTCTTCGGCGAGGAGGTGATCAAGGTGATCGTCTCCGAGGGCAATCCGACCTTGCTGGCCGTGTGCATCGAGACTCCCGACAACGTCACCCTGCACGCCCCGTTGTCCACGGAAGATAATTTCGGTGGAACAGTAGGACCCCACGGAGGCGCAGCCGGCCCCTTGCCCCTTTCGGGACCCGAGGGCGAAACCGCGCTCTAGGAGTCTGTTCAGGTCGACCTGACCCCGGCTCCGCCCGCGCAGGCTCGAGACCAGGCCCGGGTCAGACCAGCCGGAAGAACGTCTTGATCCGGTTGAAGATCTCCATCGTGTCGGCCTCGGCATCCTCGGCGTGGTCGGCCCGAGCGATCCGAGACTCGAGCTCGTGCTCGAGGCGCTCCCTCTCGCTGCGAGTCCTGGCCTTGCGATCGGCGATGATGCGGGAGATGGCCAGCGGCACCTCCGGGCGCCGGCGGAACAACGGATCGAGGTCCGCCTTGGCCAGGACGACGAGGTCGCAGGGTTCCAGGGTCCGGGCGGTCGCAGATCGCAGCTCGCCGGTCAAGAGGGCCATCTCGCCGAAGAAGGCGCCCTGCTCGAGGGTCGCGATGGGCAAGGCCTCGTCGCCGATCCCGATGAGAAGCTCGATGCGGCCCCGGGCGATGATGTAGAGGCTGTCACCCGCGTCGCCCTGCGCAAAAACCAGCTCGTCGTGGCGGTATCGCGCGATCCGGGCCGCCGCGGCCAGGCTCCGGCGCTCGGATTCGTCGAGGGCCATGAGGAGGTCGACGCCGCCGAAGGTCGCGAGCTTGAGCTCGCGTTCCTGTTCCATGCGGATGGATTCGTCCTGCTGGATCACCGTCCGGGTCGGGAAGGGGATCGCCAGTCCCCGCTGCTGGAACTTGTACCAGACGCGCGACATGAGCTCGTTGACGACCGGCTCGCGATTGAGGAACCCGTCGATGAAGAAGCGAATCCGGTAAGACATCGCCGATTCGTCGAAGCGCTCCAGCCGTACCGTCGCCGCGGGCTCCGGAAGGATCCCCCGGGTCTGCACGACGCATGCCTCGAGGGCCGAGATCGTCTCCGCTGGCGGGACGTCGTACGCCACGCCGACGACGATCTCCTCGGCGAAGATCCCGGT
>JAJYIO010000478.1 GCA_021790035.1 bacterium
AAAGCGCCAGACGTTGAGGAGGCTTTCAACCTTATCGACGCTCAACATAACCCTTGGTTTCTCCCTTGTATGCCAGTTGCTGGATTCTTAGCTCTTCGGATCACCCGGAGCCGGGGCCGAAAGCGGTCAGTCATCCCCGAAGAAGGCCTGAAGCGTCTTGACGATGCCGGCGATGCCTGCCGCCAGTCCCAGGAACAGCCCGGCCAGCAAGAACCAGGGCCCTGAAGTGTGGAATCGCCGGTCCAGGAAGATTCCGCCATAGACGCCCAGCACGACCGTGACGGCCAGTTCGGTGCTGACGGTCGTCGCGACCGCCATGGCCCGCCAGGGACCCGAGCCATCCTTGTCCCCCTTCATGGGGCCAGGGACTCGCTCCCGAAACGGGAGCTCGCGCAGGTCCCCCGAGGCCTATGCAGGCTCACCGAGGTCGACCGTCGGACTCACCAGGATGGCATCCCAGTTTCTCAGCAGGCCACCGGCCTCGTCGATGAACTTGTCGACCATCTGGTGCTGCACCCGCTCTTCCAGCGACTGCCGGATCACCTTCTCGGCCACGGCCACGGAAAGCGATGCCACGGAATTGCGCAGTTCGACGACCGCCTTCTCCTTTTCTCGGCGGATCTCCGTGCGCGCTCCCTCCTTGATCCTCTCGGCTTCCGCCCGAGCTGCGGCGATGATCTCCTGGCCGGTTTCCTGACCGGCCTTGACGGCACGATCCACCGCGACCTGCGCATCCTGGCGCAGCTTCCTCATCTCCGCTTCCATCTCGGACTTCAGGTCCTGCGCCTGCTTGCGGCTCTCCTCGGCGGAGACATACGCGTCGGCAATGCGCTGGCGTCTCTCTTCCAGGAGCTTGACCAGCGGCTTGTAAGCTACCAGCCGCAGGAAGACCAGCAGGATGAGAAAATCCACGATCTGCGCCAGAAGTGTGGCGTTAAACTGTAGCAACCGGGTCTCCTCCTCGCTGCGCCATGCTCTTGAACACCCCGAACTGCGCCGCCTACATGCGGCCCATCAGGATGAAGCCAACCACGATGGCGATGATGGGCAGTGCCTCGATCATGCCAAGCGAAATGAACATCATGGTCATGATCTTGCCTCTGGCCTCGGGCTGACGGGCGACACCCTCAACGGCCTTCGAGAACATGATGCCGTCGCCGATGCCGGCGCCCAGAGCGCCCAATCCGGCGGCTAGTGCGAAACCAAGTGTTGCCGCTGCTTGTACATTCATTGCTTTGTCCTTTCGATTGCAAGATAAATCGTGTCAGGGATTCCCGTCAAAGACTTGCGCCGCCCGCTCCGTTACTTCCCACGGATATCAGGCGGGATCTGCTCCGCGCCGTGAACTCGAGACGGCCGAATGGCCTCCCGGCCGACCGACTCCACGGCCCGCAGGCGCACCAGAGCGCGCTCGAGGGCGCCTTCCGCCTCGGCCGTCCGCTGGCGATCGATCTCCAGCTGGGCACGTTCAGCAGCCTGCCGGGCCCGGACCTCGTCGATCTCCGCTGCGAGTTCGGCAGCAGGTGAAAGGATGGTGACGCGGTCGGGCCGGACATCCATGAAGCCCCCCATCACGGTGACGATGTCCTCTCGATCCCCGTGACTGCGGACGATCATGAGATCATCGGCCAGTGCGGTGAAGAGGGGCGTGTGACCGGGCAGCACGCCGAGCTCCCCTTCCTTGCCCCGGACCTGGATGAAGTCCGTCTGGTCGTCGTGCAACACGACGCGACCAGGCGTGATGATCTCGAGCGTGAACGGCATCTACTTGGCCTCGGCAACGATCTGCTGGGCCTTCTCGACGACTTCCTCGATGGTGCCGACGTACATGAAGGCCTGCTCGGGAATCTCGTCGTGCTTGCCCTCGCAGATCTCCTTGAAGCCACGGATCGTGTCGGCCAGCTTGACGTACTTGCCCGGCGTGCCGGTGAAGACCTCGGCCACGAAGAACGGCTGCGACAGGAAGCGCTGGAGCTTGCGAGCCCGGCCCACCGTGAGCTTGTCCTCGGTGCTGAGCTCCTCCATGCCCAAGATGGCGATGATGTCCTGGAGCTCCTTGTAGCGCTGCAGGATGCGCTGGACCTCGCGAGCCACGTCGTAGTGCTCCTGGCCGATGACGCCCGGATCGAGCGACCGGCTGGTCGACGACAGCGGATCGACGGCCGGGTAGATGCCCAGCTCGGCGATCTGACGACTCAAGACCGTGGTGGCGTCCAGGTGCAAGAAGGCCGTCGCAGGAGCCGGGTCCGTGAGATCGTCGGCCGGAACGTAGATCGCCTGCACCGAGGTGATCGAACCCTCCTTGGTGGTCGTGATCCGCTCTTGCAGGGCCCCCATCTCGGTGGCCAGCGTGGGCTGGTAACCCACGGCGCTGGGCATGCGGCCGAGCAGGGCCGAGACCTCGGAGCCCGCCTGGGTGAAGCGGAAGATGTTGTCGATGAACAGCAGAACGTCCTGGTGCTTGACGTCGCGGAAGTACTCGGCGACGGTCAGGGCCGACAGGCCGACGCGCATGCGCGCCCCGGGCGGTTCGTTCATCTGGCCGTACACGAGTGCGGTCTGCTTGATGACCCCCGACTCGCTCATCTCGGTGAAGAGGTCGTTGCCCTCGCGGGTGCGCTCCCCCACGCCGCCGAAGACCGAAACGCCGCCGTGATGCTGGGCGATGTTGTGGATGAGCTCCATGATGATGACGGTCTTGCCGACGCCCGCGCCTCCGAACAACCCGACCTTGCCACCCTTGGCATAAGGCGCGAGCAGATCGACGACCTTGATCCCGGTCTCGAAGATCTGCGGCGTCACGTCCATATCCGTGAGCGACGGAGCCGGCCGGTGGATGGGC
>JAJYIO010000479.1 GCA_021790035.1 bacterium
ATGTCCGCAGCACCGAGGCCGTGTAGCATTCCCCGATCGAGCCGCGGCACGAGCGGGTCTGTCGGCCAGTCATGAGGATCGCCCGGCGGCTTCGTGTCAGTGTGGCCGTTGAGCAGTAGGACGGGGCCTGGCGAGTCGCCGGCCAGTCGGATCAAGAGGTTCGGACGGCTGGGGGCGGCAAGATACAGCTGGCCGCCTGGGAGACGGAGCGCGACCGCCGCCTCTTGGAGGGCTCCGACGACCTTGCTCTCGCCGTGGGACGGCCAGTAGGACGGGATCGACACAAGCCGGGCGGCCAGCTCGGCCACTGAGTCACCTCGACCAAGCAGCTGGGACCGAATCTGTTCTGCTGGCTCGTGGACTGAATCCTTGACCACGGTCGATCTCGATCGCCTGTCTATCCCCTGGTCTTCGGCAGCACCGATCCCGCACCACCTGCGTCCAGCCCCGCGCCCCGACCTGCGGACGACGGCCAAGCCGCCTGCCTCGTGGACTCGTAGGCGGCCCTGCGCTCTTGGAACAGGGATTCGGCTCCGGGAATCTGGACGCTCCGGTAGACGATTGGCGTCAGCCCCCTCTGCACCAGTCGCTGTGCTGCTCCGACAAGAATGGCCCAGCCGGCTGAGACGAGCGCCATGCCCGATGTAGGACCGACCGCCGTGTCAAGCCCGGGCAGCTCCACGATCCCGTCGCCGATGACACCTCCGATGTCCACAACTCGGTCGGCGATGTCGACCAGCCTCAGGCCGGAAGGGTGCTCCACCACGACATCCGGCCACGTCTCGTAGGCGACCGATGTCAGTCCGATCACGACACAGCCGGTGGCCCGGGCGGCCAGCGCCACCTGGACCGTGCCGGCATCGGTGCCGGCATTCGTCCCCACGAGGACCACGTCCCCGCCTTCGGGCACGAACGGACCGTCGCCGCGCAGGACACCAGCCGAGATGTCCAGCATGGGCTGGGCCAGATTGGGCGTCTCGCCGAGCGGGTGGACGCCAGCCAAGCCGCCGGCGCGCAAGTAGAGCTCGGTGTGCAGGACGTGACTGGTCGCGGCGACGTAGACGCGATGGCCGGAAGCGATCGCGCCGGCGACGGCGTCGGCCGCCCCGGCGATCGCCTCGGCCTGTGTCCGGGCCAGCGTCTGGAGGACCTCGATGGCCCGTGCCAGGTAGACGCTGGAGGCATCACGAACCTCGTCGCTCATTGGGGCACCTTCCCCCGCAGGCCCGCCAGCAGGTCGGTCGGCGCGGTCGCGGCCCGGAACGTCATCCACGGCCTGAACCCGAACGGGCCATAGAAGCGGAGCAGCACGGTCCAGTCGATGACCACGTCATACAGCCCGAGATCGCGCAGCCGGCCGAGCGCCACTGCGAGCAGCGCTCGGCCCAGCCCGCGCCCGCGCAGGGCGGCCGCGACGCCGATCGGCCCGAGGCCTCCGGCGGCCGGTGGCCGGCGGGCGGTCCAGAACAGCGGTGGTCCGACCGGCCGCGATGCGGGCGTGTGGATTCGGGCCAGACCCCGGATGGCCCGACCGTCCGTGCCCGACTCCCGCAGCAGGAGGACGTCTGCCGGATCGCCGCCATCGTCGAGGAAGCGCCGCATGTCCTGCCACCACTCGGCCCACGACTCGCCGATTAGGAAGGTGAGCAACCCATCTCGATCGGCGGCCGTCGCCGCGTCTACCGTGAGCCCCGCCTGGGCCACCAACCTGGCGGCAGTCTCGTCCTCCGTCAGCCCGGAGACGTCGCCGCGCAGATCGTAGGTCTCGTCGGCCAGCCGAAAGCCGAGCGCAGTCGCAAACGGCAGCGCGTCCGACAGGTCGGTCGGGATGCCCGGCCACAGGTACGAGAAGCCGCCGCCAGCCTCAATCGTCGGCGGGCCGCCATCAGGTTGGATGCGAGCGAGTCGGGCGACTAGGTCGCTACCGATGCCGCGGCGCCGCCAGGCGGGGTCGACGACCACGGCCTGGAGCCATGCGCGCGCCCGCTGCGCCGCTGTCTCGGGGTCGGACAGCCGATGGAGGCCGATAAAGGCGAAGCCAATCGCGCGCCCGCCCTTCCAGGCAACGATCGCGTCTCCCGGCTGGTAACTCGGGTTGCCCTCCAGGCACTGCCTGAGCACCGCCTCCCGGAGGGGGTAAGGCTCGCCGAGTGCGCGCCACCAGAGCGCCAGCACGTGGGGCGCGGCCGCCGGCTCATACGGTCGAAGCTCAAGGCCGTCCATCCTTCGATCCTCAACCGATTCCCTGGGCGCGGCGGAAGGAGCGTCGGACGACCTCCCAAGCCCGGGACGGATCGCCACACTCGCAGGTCGACATGGCCGAGCAGCCATCGTAGGACCAGGCCGCGACGTTCCTCGCCCCCGCCGCGACCGCCGCGTTCACCGCGACCGCGATGCGGTCCTCCCGACCCGCCGGAACTTCGAAGGCCTGGACCCAGACGTGGTGATCCAGGCCATGTCGGGCAGCCGTGTCGACGATCCGCCGGGTCCAGGTGGTCACGTACTCCCGCGGATCATGCTCGGTGCCCGGATACGGGTCGGCCCCGAAATTGTCGAGGCCGTCGATCGAGGCTGCCAGCTCCCAGTCGCTGAAGCCCGGATTAGACCATTCCCAGGGCATGACACAGACTGCATTCCGCAGGCCGCGGCCTCGCGCGTAGACGCAGGCATCCGAGAGCAGGCGGGCCATCGATTCCTGGAGGAACCGCTTGACCTCGGTCGTGTATTCGGCTGGCATGGGCATCCCGAACCGCTCGTGGAACAGGCCGTGGCATACCGCACAGCAGCAGCTCCATACCGCCCCGCGGTCTCGGACGATCCAGGTGGGCTCATCCCAGAATAG
>JAJYIO010000480.1 GCA_021790035.1 bacterium
GAAGCAGGCGGGCCGAGATGCGACGGTCGAGTAGCGGGTCATGAATAGTCCAGGCTAGCTTCCGGGAGGATGACGGCTATCCAGGCTGCGCGGGCCCGACAGTCCGACGAGCCGGTAGAGGGCCAGGATGTCCAGGTGATCCCGCACGTGGCGAGCCAACCGGTCGTAGGCCGGCTCGAGGTCTGACGTCGCGCTGGCGCCCAGGCGGCGGGCGATCGCCCGACAGAACTCGGGATTTTCAAAGAGTCCGTGCAAGAACGTGCCCACGACGTTGGCCGCATGGAGGCCGTCATTCCGCAAGACGCCAGCTCCCTCCCGGACCATGAAGGCCGCCGGGCCCGTGGCCTCGGCCTGTCCCATGTGGATCTCGTAGGCCGCCAGCTCGCGCCCCTTTAGCTCGGGGAGCCAGGCGCCGACCTCGGCGCTGACCTGGCGGGTGGTCTTGTCCTCACCGAAGATGGTCCCGAGCGGCAGCAGGCCGAGGCCCCGCATCGTGCCAGGCTCCCCCTCGCTGCCCAGTGGATCCGAGATCCGCTCGCCGAGCATCTCGTAGCCGCCGCAGATGCCAAGGATGGGGATTCCCGCGGCTGCCAGACGGCGGATCTCCCGGTCGATCCCTCGCGAGCGCATCCAGTCGAGGTCATGGCGAACCGCCTTGCTTCCTGGAAGGATGACCATCCGGGCGTCGGCGAGCTGGGACGCCTGCTCTGCGTATCGCACGGCCAGGCCGGCTGCCGGCAGGTAGCGGAACTCGTCGAAGTTGCTGATGAACGGAAAGCGCACGATCGCCACGGCCGGCCCGCTGCCCTCGGGGCCCGGCACTTCGAGGGAATCCTCGGCCTCGAGCCGGAGATCCGGCAGATAAGGCACGACCCCGAATACCGGTCGCCCCGTCCGCTCGCGCAGGAAGTCCAGGCCCGGCTCCAGGAGCTCGCGGCTCCCTCGAAACTTGTTGATGACGAACCCGGCCACCCGGTCCCGGTGGGCTCCGAGCAGATCGAGGGTCCCCACGAACGCGGCGAACACTCCCCCGCGATCGATGTCCCCGGCGAGGATCACCGGCGCGTCGGCCATCTGGGCTACCCGCATGTTGACCAGATCGCGGTCCATCAAGTTGACCTCGGCGGGGCTGCCCGCCCCCTCGATCACGACCAGGTCGAAACGCTCTCGCAGCGAACCCAGCGACTGGCTCACGATATCCAGCAGCTCGCCCTTGCGATCGTGGTACGCCACGGCGTCCATCACCCCCCAGGGACGGCCGGAGACGACGACCTGGCTGCGGCGATCTCCTTCGGGCTTGAGCAGGATCGGATTCATTGCCACTTCGGGAGGAATTCCCGCCGCCATGGCCTGGGCGGCCTGGGCACGGCCGATCTCGCCACCGTCCGGCGTCACGGCGGAGTTGAGCGCCATGTTCTGGGACTTGAAGGGGGCGACTCGCAGACCGTCTTCCTTGAAGATCCGGCACAGGGCCGTCACCAGCAGGCTCTTGCCCACCGACGAAGCGGTTCCCTGGATCATGAGGGTCCGGGCGGTCATCGTGGGCTCCTGTCGACTGGCGGTGAACCCGATGCGATCTCCTGCCGCAGAGCGGCCATGGCGGAGATCAGCCGATCGTTCTCGAAGGGCTGCTGGGGTGAGAGCCGGATCCACTCGGAAAGCCCGAACGAGCTCGCGTCGCGCACGACCAGAGCGTCCTGGAGCAGGCGTCGCGACGTTGCCGCGGCGTCCTGGACCCGGACCAGGAAGAAGGGGGTCGCGCGCACCGACACCTCCCAGCCCTGAAGCGCGAGGGCCGCCGCCAGCCGGTCGCGCTCGACCATCAGGTTCCGGATCCGGCTCTGGATCTCGGCGTGAGAGCCGATGGCCGCGACTCCAGCTGCCTGGGCCAGCGCGTTGACGCTCCATGGCGGCAGGAGGGTCCGGATGGCGCCGAGGATCTCGGGAGTCCCGACGGCATAGCCCAGGCGCAGGCCCGCCAGACCGCAGTCCTTGGTGAGGGAGCGCAGGATCACGCGATCTCCGAGGGGCGTGCAGGCCGGCTCGGGATCGACGAAGCTGGCGTAGGCCTGGTCGACGACGAGGAAGGAAGTCTCGGCCAGCGCGTCCAGGTCTTCTTGCGACCAGAGGTGACCGGTCGGGTTGTTGGGGTTGCACAGGAAGATCAGCCGCGGGGAGATGGCAGCGGCGGCCTCGCGGATCACGGCGGGCTCTTCGGTCCGGACCTCTATCGCCTCGGCCCCGGCCCCCTGGATGGCCCGCGCGTATTCGCCAAAGGTGGGTCCCACGACCAGGGCCCGGTCGCCAAGACCCAAGGCGGCCAGGGCGATCGCCACGATCAGCTCGGCGGCGCCGTTGCCGACCAGCACCTGCGCAGGATCCACTCCGTGGTGCCTCGCCAGCGCCGCCTTGAGTGCCGACGCGTGCGGATCCGGATAGCGTTCGAGCCGCACCTGCGCGATCGCGCCCCTGACCGCCTGTGGCGGGCCACCGGGGAGCGTCGTGGCGCTGAAATCCAGGAGTCCAGCAGTGTCGAGTCCCGCGGCAGCAAGCTGCGCGGCCCCGCCATGGGCGGCATCCGCGACGGTCGCGAGGTAGGGATGAAAGGGATTCATGGGTGCGCCGCCGGTAGCAGGGTCCCGCACAGCGTCACGGCATGGGGCCAGGTCAGCGTCCCGGCCAGCGCCATGGCGAAGGCCACGGCTCCGACGGCCCCGGCGTAGCGGTTCATCTGCCGGATGGTGGCGGCCTCCGGTTGCGGCCCACTCCCGAGCCGGTAGTACCCGCGCTTCTCGAGTTCGACCCCGAGGATCCCGGCGGCGGCGGCCATGGGATGG
>JAJYIO010000481.1 GCA_021790035.1 bacterium
ATCGTGGCGTTGGCGCCGGTGGCGCGCACGGCCTCGCTGACGGTGTCGAACACGGGCCGATCGAGGTGCGTCGTGCCGCCCTTTCCGGGCGAGGTGCCGCCGACGACGTTCGTGCCGTACGCGATCATCTGCTCGGCGTGGAAGGATCCCTCACGGCCGGTGAAGCCCTGGACCAGCAGACGAGTCTGCTTGTTTACATAGATACTCATCGCGAAAACTCCTTAATTGTCTCGTCCGCTTACTTGTAAGACAGTTCGACAACCTTGCGGGCCGCCTCGTGCATGGTGGCAGCCGGAGTCAGGTTGAGACCGGACTCGCTGAGGAGCCGCTTGCCCTCGTCGACGCTGGTGCCCTCGAGGCGAACGACCACGGGTACCTTGATCGAGAGCGTCTTGGCCGCCTCGATGACCCCCTTGGCCACCTCGTCGCACCGCGTGATGCCGCCGAAGATGTTGATGACCACGCCCTTGACCTTGGGCTCCATCAGCACGACCTCGAGGGCATTGCGCACGACCTCCGCCTTGGCGCCGCCGCCGATGTCGAGGAAGTTCGCAGGCTTGCCGCCCTCCCGGGCCACGACATCCAGGCTGGTCATGACCAGGCCCGCGCCGTTGCCGATGATGCCGATGTCGCCGTCGAGGTGGACGTAGGTGAGAGAGCGCTTGGCCGCCTCGTCCTCGATGGGATTCTCCTCCTCGGACTCCTTCCAGCCCGCGAGTTCTGGCTGACGGAACAGCGCATTGTCGTCGATGTTCATCTTGGCGTCTGCCGCGATGAGCGTGCCCGACTTGGTGACGACCAGCGGGTTGATCTCGGCCAGCGACGCATCGGAAGCGACGAAGGCGGCATACAGGGCCCGGAGGAACTTGCCGACCTCCTTGACCAGCGTTCGATCGAGCCCGCCGGCGTAGCAGAGGTGACGGATCTGATAATCCGCCAGGCCGATGGCCGGATGGATGACGGCCTTGGCGATCTTCTCGGGAGAATTCTCGGCAACCTCCTCGATGTCCATTCCGCCCTCGGAGCTGACCATCACGACGATACGCTTGGAATCCCGATCGAGAATCATCCCGATGTAGTACTCCTTGGCAATGTCGATGCCCTGCTCGACGAGCACCTTCCTGACCGTGAGGCCATCCGGGTTTTGCTTGCTCTTGAGGACCTTGCCGAGAATGTCCTTCCCAGCCTCCTCGGCCTCGACGGAGGACTTGGCCAGCTTGACGCCGCCGGCCTTGCCACGGCCGCCCATGTGCACCTGGGCCTTGACCACCACGATGCCGTGACCGAGTTCGTCGGCGATCGCCTTGACCTGTTCAGGGGTGCTGGCCACCCGGCCGGCTGGAACCGGTACCCCGAACTTGGCCAGCACCTGCTTGGCCTGATACTCGTGAATCTTCATCTGAAGCTATTCTCCTGGTGCTCTACGACGCGCATCGGACCGAGCCCGGTTGGCTCGAGCGCATCGCACCGCGCAAAACCGCTCTGCCAGAGGCCGCAAGGCAGCGCCATGACAGCGCCATGCTAGCACGGTTCGCCCGAAGCGCGCAGATACGTATAAACTACCTACGCACCGGAAGTTTAAACGAG
Organism: bacterium; assembly: GCA_021790035.1. Taxonomy (GTDB): domain Bacteria; phylum Cyanobacteriota; class Sericytochromatia; order S15B-MN24; family VGJW01; genus JAJXWQ01. The sequence continues at coordinate 1,588 of JAJYIO010000481.1, forward strand.
CCGGCAACCGGGTTCATAGATAGCGGCTAACCCCCGAGCACCTGAAAAACATTTATGTGCCGGGGGCATAGCCATTTTTTGGGGCTGCCGGAAGGCTACTGACGAGCGCGCCAAGCTACGTAGCCTCCCCTTCGGGGCAGTGACTTGCAGGGGGCCTTGCCCCCCGCAAACTACCCCCCGCTGCGGGTATCTGCTGCGTGGCCCCGCTCGGCAGGTGGGAACCTCTCCTTCGGGGCAGTGACTTGCCGGGGGCGTTTCGTTCAACGCTGTCGACGCAGACCGTGGGTAACTCAGCCGGGCCGCCGGGGCAGGTCCTCCGGCCAGGGAGCCGCGAATTTCAGGCGCTCCCCCGAGCGCGGATGCGGGATCTCGACTTCAGCTGCGTGGAGGCACAGCCTGGGCCAGGCGGTCGGCTGCGGCCCGTAGCGCTCGTCCCCCACGAGCGGGCAGCCGATGTGCGCCAGGTGCACGCGGATCTGGTGGGTTCGCCCGGTCTCGAGCCGGACGTCGAGCCAGGTTCGCCCGGCAGGTTCCCGGTGCCGGACCTCGAAGTGCGTGACGGCCGGGCGGCCGTCCTCCGCGACGACCCGCAGCGCCAGGCCGGGCCGGCGAGCGATCGGGGCCCGGATCGTTCCCGAATCCACCGGAACCTCCCTTGACGCGATGGCCACGTAGCTCCGGCACAGCGCGCGCCGGGACAGGGCATCCGAAAGCCGCTGGGCGGACCACGGATCGCGAGCCACGACGAGCAGGCCGGACGTGTCCCGGTCGAGCCGATGGACCAGATGGAAGGAGCCGTACCGGGCCGCCAGACCCGCTGCCAGCGTGAAGCCTGCGACCCCCGAGGTCGGGTGCACGACCCATCCGGCGGGCTTGTCGACCACCGCGACGAACTCGTCTTCGTAAACGATCGACAGGGCCGCGTGTTCTGGCTCGACGCGCGACGGCCGGTCGGTCAGGTCGAGGGTCAAGCGCTGTCCCGGCGCCAGCACGGCAAACGGGGCGGGCACGACCCCGTCCACGCGCACGCCATCCTCGGCCCAGAGTCGGCGATAGAGGGAGCGCGAAAGCTTCAGCCGACGTCGCAGCAGGTCGCGGAGAGCGAGTCCGGCGTGATCGGCTCCGATCTCGAGCGACAGGAGTCTCATCAGAAACTCTCTTCTCCGGCTGCGCCGGCAGTGGCTTGAGAGGGGCCCTTCGCCCCTCTCAAACTCGCCCCCCGCTGCGGGCAAGCTGCTGCGTAGCCCCGC
>JAJYIO010000482.1 GCA_021790035.1 bacterium
CCACCGGCTGCGCCGACACTCTCGAATGAAACGCCACCTGCTGAGCGGGTCTACGCAGCAGCTTGCCCGCAGCGGGGGGTAGTTTGCGGGGGGCAAGGCCCCCTGCAAGTCACTGCCCCGAAGGGGGGGTTACAATGAGAGGGTGGCCCTCTTGCGTTACTTCTTTTTTCAAGAGATCCGAGGGCTGCCGGTTCGAGTTCCTGTCCGATCGATGACGACCCCATTCGGGCGTTTCCGCCTTCGGGTGGCTCGATGTGCGAGCCAATTTCTGGAACTTCGAGCCCGGATACCAGGAGGGTGTGAATGATCGAGCCTCAGCAAGTCTCTTCGGGAACGTGGCAGCTGCCCATCGACCCGTCGGTCGCGCGCGATGTCATCGCCGACGCGATGAGCACCGGAGCCGACTTCGCCGAGATATTCGTCGAGGATCGGCCGACCAGCCGGTTGATGTTCCTGAACGGACACGTCGAGGACGCCGTCTCGGGACAGTCCCTGGGGGCGGGCATCCGCGTCATCCATGGCCAGCGGGCCGTCTATGGGTACACGAGCGACCTGTCGAGAGTGGGGTTGCTGGCAGTGGCGCAGGCAGTGGCCGCAGCCCACAAGCGTCCGGGTCAAGGAGATGCCGCGGCGCTGGTGTCCGGGGTTCCCGCGCCCAGGATGGCCAGGATCTACCCCCAGGATGTGCCGAGCGAGAGGCGGATCGAGCTTGCGCTCAAGGCCGACCACGCCGCGCGACGGTTCCATGAGGCGATCGCCCAGGTGGAGGTCTCGATCACCGAGAGCGTGCAGCGCATATTGATTGCCAACTCCGAGGGCCTGTTCATCACGGACGAGCGCCCCTACTCGCGTTTCTTCGTCCAGGCGATCGCCCGGTCCGGGTCCCAGCAGCAGGTCTGCGCTCGCAGCCCGGGGCGGATGGCTGGTTTCGAGTTCTTCGACGAGCTCGACGTCGAGGAGCTGGCGCGCGATGCCGCGGATTCGGCGGTACGCATGCTGACGGCCGATTACGCGCCCGCCGCCAGGATGCCGGTCGTCATCGACAAGGGATTCGGGGGCGTCATCTTCCACGAGGCGTGCGGCCACCTGCTCGAGACGACGGCGGTGGCACCCAAGGCCTCGATCCTGGCCGACAAGCTCGGAGAGATGATCGCCCACGAGGCCGTCACCGCGATCGACGACGGGACGCTGGCCGGCGAGTGGGGTTCCTCGACCATCGACGACGAAGGCATGCCCACGCAGCGGACGGTGCTCATCGACAAGGGACGCCTGGTCAGCTACATGGTCGATCGGCTCGGCGAGCTCAAGACCGGATACCGCAGGACCGGCTCGGGCCGGCGCGAGAGCTACCGGTTCGCCCCCGCCTCGCGAATGCGCAACACCTTCATCGCGCCAGGGGATGCCTCGCTCGAGGAGCTCATCGCGGGGGTGCCCTTCGGCCTCTATGCCAGGCGGATGGGAGGAGGGTCGGTCTCCCCGGGCACGGGTGATTTCAATTTCTCGGTTCGCGAGGCCTTCTTGATCCGGGACGGCAAGATCGCCGAACCGGTCCGGGGAGCCACGCTCATCGGCAACGGAGCCGACATCCTCAAGAAGATCTCGCGGGTGGGCAAGGACCTCGAGCTCGCGACCGGAATGTGCGGCTCGATCAGCGGGAGCGTGCCGGTCGACGTCGGCGAGCCGCCGATCCTCGTCGACGAGATCACGGTGGGAGGGCGTTGACCCCTTCAAGCTCGATGAGGTCCAAGCGCAAGGATAGCGAGGAATCGAAGATGGAAGCAGAGGCACCGCGCATGTTTGACGGCGAGATCGCACGGGTGCTGTCGGCAGCCTCGGCGCGCAAGGTCGAGGCCGAGGCGTACCTCGGGGTCGATCGGGCGACACGGGTACGGGTTCAAGACGGCGAGGTCGAGACGTTCACTCTCACCGAACGGCGAGGCCTCGGCGTGCGCGTCATCCTGGAGGGTCGGGTCGGATACGCCTACACCGAGTCCTTCGCCTTCGATGCCCTGGATCGCGCCGTCGCGGACGCCGCCGCCAACGCCGCGCTCCTGGAACCCGACGAGTTTGCGGGCCTCGAGGCCTTCGGCGCTCCCACCCCCGAGCTGGAGCTCTTCAATCCCGATCTCGCAGAGGTTCCGATCGAGCGTAAGGTCGCCTTCGCCCTCGATCTGGACCGGGCGGCCCACGGAGCCGATGGGCGGGTCAAGACGGTCACGGGATCGTCGTACGGAGACAGCATGAGCTTCGTGCGGGTGGCCTCCACCCGGGGCGTCGATCGATCCTATCGAGCCAGCGTGGGATGGGCGGCTGTCCAGCCGCTGGTGGTCGACGGCGATCAGTCGAAGAATTACGGTCTCGTGCGGGCCGCGCGGTGCTTCGAGGAGCTCAATCCGGACTGGATGGGCAAGGAGGCGGTGCGGCGCTGCGTAGAGAAGCTGGGCGCCCGAGAGATCCCCGGCGGCCGGATGCCCGTGGTTTTCGCACCGGAGGCCTTCGCCGACCTTCTGGGAACCTTTTCATCGGTCTTCTCGGCCAAGGTCGCCCAGGAGGGCAAATCGCTTCTGCTCGGGCGTCAGGGGCAATCGATCGCCTCGGCCGCTTTCACCCTGATGGACGATCCGCTCCAAGAGGGCGGTTTTGCCTCGCGTCCCTTCGATGACGAGGGTTGCGCCTCCAAGAGCCACACTCTGGTGGAGAGCGGGGCCTTCGTCGGTTTCTTGCACAACTCCGAGACCGCTCGCCGGGACCACACGACCACGACGGGCCACGCCTCTCGCGGCGGCTATCAAGGAACCATGCGGGTCGGAACTTCAAACCTGGTCGTCAAGAGCGG
>JAJYIO010000483.1 GCA_021790035.1 bacterium
CGGGCCCAAGGCCGAGGCCTGTTGCGAACAAGCCGCATGCCCGGGCACGGTTTACCGATACCAGGTCCGGGGTCCGCTGGGTCGCCAGGATCGTGGGCAATGGCCGCCGTTCCTCGCTCGACCGGATTGGGCTGGATTCCTTCGGCCCATCCGCACCTGCCCCAAGCGGGGCCAGGGCAGCGCGGGCCTACGTCGGGAAAAGATCTGCAACCGGTCCTTCGAGACCGGGCAAGAGCTCGGACCGGAGCACGTCCTCGAACTCGAAGAGCATGCCCGTGTCGTAGCGGCCGTCGCGTAGATGGAAGATCCTGGCCGTCCGCGCCCGCGGATCCACCAGCCAGTACTCGCGCACGCCGTTGTCCTCGTAGATGCGCTTCTTCTCACCGCGATCTCGAGACCTCGTCGAGTGAGAGAGGATCTCGACCACCAGATCGGGGGCGACGTCGATGAACTTGCCCTCCTCCGGATGCGCCTGGGCCCAGCGCTCGTTCGACACGAAGGAGAAGTCGGGCTCGACCGTATCGCCCGAGGGCAGATCGAAGCCCTGGCTCGAACCGAACGTCCACCCGAGATGGCCCGCGTCGACCACGGGACCTATCAGGCGATGAAGCCTCGAATCGATGGCCCCGTGCGGAAAGCCGGCAGGTGGGTTCATCACGATCCTTCCGTTGAGAAGTTCGTAGTGATTGGGATCCCAGCGCTGGCGCCCCTCGACCCAGAGCGCGAACTCGCGTTGGCTCATGTAGGCATCCGACTCGAACTCTACCTCGATGGCCATGGTGGATATTTTACCAATGCGTCGTCATTCTGTCAATGTGAGCTTTCGACGTCCAGAAGGCTCGACACGCGCACGCGGCGAGAGCCGATCCGTCGCCGAGTCCAACCGGCGCGGGTCTGTGGCGGCCGCCGCCGCAAGTTCATCGCCAGGCGCGACGCAGATCTGCCGCAAGTGACGAGCTCGAGTGCTCTCGGTTCGAACGGATCGGTCCGAGGAGCCGAACGGGGCCCGGTTGCTCAGCATAGCGACCGCACAGAGAGGCCGGTTTCAAGGCTCGGTTCCGAACCCTTCGAGCCGGGATCCTTCTTGCGGGGCTTCAGCCCTGGTTCGAAGCCGAATTCTGCTCGGTGAGCATGCGGCGCCGGGCGCGGTCATTCTGGATGACCTGGCCGTCCGAGACATGGACGCCGGCGAGTGGCTTGAACCAGCGGAAGCGCACCGGAGGCGCGTCGTAGATGCCGACCGATCCGATGATGTCGCCGGTGACATTGCTCTGGACCTCGACGTGGTCTCCACCGCCCAGGGCATCCTGGACCCAGGTGCCAGCATTCCAGGTGGCCACGTTGAGCGCCTCGTCCTCGGTGTAGGAAGCCAGTTGATCCCCCTGGCTCCGGGCGGCAGAATCCGTCTTGGCCTCGGCGCCGCGAACCTCGTGCAGCAGCATCCCGCCGGCGTCAGATGCAACCGTCACGAGGCCGAAGGCATTGCCATAGGCCAACGCCGAGGCTGCCACCGCCAGACTCGCTCCGCCCGTGAAGGGCGCTGCCAGGGCACCTACGGCCGCGACACCGACCGCGACCATGTAGGCGGATCCGGCGATGGTTCCGATGGCGTCGCAGCTCCCGTCGAGCGGATCCGCCTTGACCGAATCCCAGAGCTGTTCGGCGGCGGCGATCGGGTGAAGGAGCGGGAAGCTCATCCCGTCCACCATCGTGAGAAGGGATCCGATCGGATGCTCGATGACGTCGACGACATCGCGACCGATCCGGTGGACCATTTCCTCGTTCGTGGTCTCGAGGTTGTGCAAGATCGAGGGATCGCCAGCGGCCTTGTCGGCACCGGCCGTCTGGCTCGCGCCGGCCGCGGGCGAGGCGGCCATGAGGCTTCCGATGACAGCGGCTCCGGAGGCCGAGGGGAGCGTCGCAACCGAGCCGGCTTCGCTGCCGGACGTCCGGGCGAACGCAGGGGTGGCGGCTGCTGCCGACCGCAAAGTCGCAGGGAGCAAGGAGAGGGTGTCGACGCTCGGGCGCGGGCGACCGGCTCCGGCGGCTTCACCTGCCGCCAGCAGCCGGCCTGCGCCGACCTGTGCCGAACCTTCGATCCTCATCGTCCTCCACCCGCGGGCCCGCGCCCGTACGGAGGTGTTATCGAGCGTTCAGGAAAACCCTTGCCTGAAAATTCATATACCCGGAGGTTTCCCGGGTGGGCGGGGCCCGTTGCCGGGGCGGTCCGGCACGGCGCCAGAGACGAGCTCAAGCTCAGAAGTGCCGGAAGCCGCCTCGCTCCAGCGGTGTCCTTCCCGCGGAAGACTCGAGCCAGGCGCCCTGGCCCGGTTCGACCCGGCCGACGATCCGGAATCCGCTCAAGAGCGGTTCTGGTGGCGAGAAGGCGGCGATCAGGCCATAGTCCTCGCCCCCCCATAACCGCCACTCGAGGGGATCGCGATCCGCCACCGCGGCGATGCTGGCCACGTCGTCGGCCACGTCGAGTCGGCTGGCGTCGACCACCACCTTCGCCCCGGACGCGGCCGCGAGCTGGCGAGCCGATGTGCCCAATCCGTCGGAATCGTCCATCAGGGCCACTCGCTCGAGGGCCGCTAGGTCCCGCGGGTAGCCCGGCGGTACCGGCCGGCAGTGCGCCTGCCGGGCGCGTTCCCGGAGATCCGCCGAGAGCGGGGCGTCGGCATGTCCCAGTGCCCAGAGGCCCGCCGCCGAGAGGCCCAGCGGTCCCGTGACGGCCAGGATGTCGCCGGGTCGGACCTCCGGCAGGTCGACGGAAGGCAGCAGGGTGTCGGTCTCGCAGTGCTTCCCGGAGACGCGCACCGTCTGTG
>JAJYIO010000484.1 GCA_021790035.1 bacterium
AGCCCACCAGCTCCTGGTTCGACCGGATGCGGGCCATCAGGCTTCCCCCGGGCCACACGAACGGCGCGGCGCTGCGGATCCCGCCGATGAACTCCTCGGGCGCGATCGCCGAGTAGCCGTGGAATTCCGCGAAGGTCTCGAGCACGAGCGGGGCGAGCTCGGCCAGCTCGGCCTCGAGGTGGGCCATGTCGAGCTCGTCGAGCTGGAATCTCTCGAGCCAGGTTCCCAGAGTCGAAGCCGTCCGGCGCCCGTAGGCTTCTGCATACCGTGCGATGTCCTGGCGCGAGAGGTCCCAGCTGCGCCAGGTGGTGGCGATGCGGTAGCCACATGCCTCCAGGAGCCGCCGGTAATAGGCAGGCGCCCTGGGCTCGCCCAAAAAGGGCAAGCGCTCGAAGCCCGAGATCTGCAGGCGGTACCGATTCCAGATGCTGAGGTCCACCGGACCCTCGATGCGGTCCTTGCCCCGCTCGCGGAGCCACTCCTGGGCCGCTGCGAGCAGCGCCCGCGCCACCCCGAGATCGTCCTGGGCCTCGAAGTAGCCGAAGTGGCCGACCCGCCGGTCGAGGAGGGCATCGTCCACAGAAGCCGAAATCCGCCCGACCGGCCGGTCCCCGTCGAGGCACAGGAAAAACGCGGCCTCCCCGTGGCCGAAGAACGGATGGCCGCCCCCGAGCTCCGCCCGCATGGCCTCGCGTAGCGGCGGCACCCACCGTGCACTTCGCGGATAGATGGACCACGGCAGGTCCACGAACCGCCCGATGGCTTCGCTCCCGGGGTCGATGCGGACCACGGTGAAAGCAGAGGATCGATTCGTTTCGGTCATCGCCCGGACTTCTCGGCGGATCCCGGTGTCGTCCGGCTCGACGGCTCGGACGCCGGCGCCTGCGCTCCCATCGGGTCAGCAACCGGATCCGGCAGGTCCGAGCTGGCGGCCGTGCGATCGAGAGCCACCGTTCCAGCTGCGGCGTCCATCGTCACGCGGGCCCCGTCCGGCACGATCCGGGTCAGGCCCAGGATGCCGACGATGGTGGGCAGGCCCATCTCGCGGGCGACGATCGCCGAGTGGCTCAGGACGCTGCCCCGCTCGACGAGCAGGCCGCTGACCGAGGAAAACAGGGGAACCCAGCCCGGATCGGTCCGCTCGGCGACCAGGATCTCGCCCGCCAGCCTCAGGTCGTCGGCGGCTCCGCGGACGACGCGCACGGGACCGGTGACGAGGCCAGGACAGCAAGGTGTCCCGTGCAGGACCGTCGCGCCGTCGGTGCCAGCAGGGGCCCGATCGTCGGCGACCGGGCGCGCTATCTGGTCGTCGAGATAGACCGGGCCCGCCGTCTCGATGCGATCGCCAGGAATGCGGTCGGCATATGCGGCGAACTCTTTGCGGCGCAGCCGGGCGAGGCCCGCGAGATCCCGTCCGATCGAGCGCCCGAGCGGCCAGGCGATGACCTCGTCGATGGACAGGTAGAAGACGTCGCGAGGATCTTCGAGCACCCCGTGCCGGGCTAACTGGCGGCCCGCGGCGGCGAAGATCTCGCGAACCATGCCGAAGGCCCGGGTGCGGGCAAAGCGCATGTTCTCGCGGTTGCGAACGGCCTTGCGGGCGGCAGAGAGCACGAACCGCCAGAGGATCCAGCGAATCGGTCGCCCGGCCAGCCGGCGGCCGACGATCCCCTCGGCGCGCTGTCGGATCGCCTTTTCGCGGGCCTCTACCGCGCCGAAATCGAGCGCCGCCTCGCCCCGGGTCCGAGCGGCGAACAGGGCATTCTGGATGGCCTGGTAGAGGAACGTCGGATCCTCGCTCAAGGGCACGGCCTCGAGCCGGAGCTCGCCGATGCAGCGGTAGCCGAAACGGCGCAGGTAATCGGCGAGCAGGGGGCGGACGGCCTCGGCTTGCGGGTCCCGGTCGAGAACCGGCTGCCAGTCGCGAGCCGGCAGGTCGATGAGGCGCTCTGCGAAACCGTGCTGACCCCGGATCGCCCGGGCGATCTCCAGGATCGCCCGCGTCGGTTCGGTGCTCACGATTCCACCCTCCCCGCACAGCAGGTCGTTCTGCAGGGAGCCGGCTTCGTCGAGGCTCCAGCGGGACAACAGCCGCCCCAGGATCCCGAAGGCGATCATGGCGAAGAAGTCGTTGACGTGAGGCGCACCCCAGTGCCACAGGAGGTCGCGCTCGAGTTGCTGGTACCGCTCCACGAGCGCGTCGAGCTCCAGCTCGGCGACGGGCTCGGCCTGGAACCGATTCCAGGCGCGATCGAAATTGACGAAGAAGCGCTCCACCTGAGGGTCCCAGGTCGCGTAATTCCACAGGAGGCGCCGGGCAAACCGGAGCAGTCCACGGAGCGAGCCGGGTTCCTGCTCTTCGGGACCGCCCTCCACCCGGGCACCGATGGAGTCGGCGAAGAATCGCTTGAGGTAGGCGTAGGCTGGAAACCTCGCCAGCAGCTCGTACCAGTTGCCGAGGTTGTAGTAGATCCGTCCGTCGATCAGACCGATCATGTTCTCGAGGAAGGCGCCGTTTCGCCGGATCTCCGGCAGGGTGAAGCCGAGCGCCTCGCCGAGCTGGGTGTAGGCGATCTCGTAGCCCCGCCTCACGAAGCTGAACGTGAGCGGCGTCGTCACTCCGGTGTAGTTCTCGGCGACGTTGGAGTTGTCGAAGAGGCGCCGTTTCCCTTGGCTCGGCTCACCGGCCAGAGGGGGCACCGGCGCGGCTGACTCGGCGGGCGGGTCCAGCCGGGAGGGCCCGGGCGGCAGCGCCGTGATGGGGCGGGCTTGAAGCACGAACAGCTCGCCCGAGCGGATCGTCCACTCGATGTCCTGCGGGGCGCCG
>JAJYIO010000485.1 GCA_021790035.1 bacterium
CACGGCACCGGCTACATCCACCAGAAGCTCGACGCCCTGGTCGCGCTCTCGCAGCACCCCCTGGGCCAGCGCATCGTGCCGGTCTTTCCCACGATCGTGCTGGGCGGCGACGCTCGCCATCCGTACTCGCACGCGATGGGCGGTCTGCCCCAGCTCGTGCGGTACCTCGGCCTGCTCCGGTACCTCACGCTCGACGGCACCCTCCACGTGGTGCATCCCTTCGACATCGCGCGGACCGTGGCGCACCTGCTCGATCGCGATCCGCCGGCGCGCCCGGTGGTTCTCGGCAATCCCGCCCTCACCGTGGAGGAGACGATCGCTCAGTTCGCCGAGGCCTTCGGCTGGCGACGGATGCCACAGCTGGACCTCACGCCCGTGGCGCTGCAGCTCCCCAAGATATTCAAGCGCAGCTTCACCTCCTGGGATCGTTACTGCCTCGAGCAACGGCACTTCCGCCTGCCGGTGCTCGATGTCCCGGCCCTGCTGGGTCCCTCGGGGTTCGAGACCCTGGCGGGCATCCTGGCATCGGATCCCCGCCTGGCGGCCAGCATGCGGGTGGCCGTCGGCCTTCCTGCGTCCGCGAGAGGGTAATGCCGTGCGACCCGTTGCCTTGCTCACCGACTTCCAGGACTCCGAGTACGTCGGCGTGATGAAGGGCGTCTTGCTCCGGGAGGCCCGGGCGCCACCATCGTGGATCTCTTCCACGGCGTGACCCCGCAGGCTGTCCGCGAGGGCGCCTGGGTGCTGTCCGTCACGTACCAGAACTTCCCTCACGGCACGGTATTCCTGGCCGTCGTCGACCCCGGAGTCGGGGGCTCCAGGCGCGGGGTTGCCGTCTGGACGCGGCATTATGCATTCGTTGGCCCCGACAACGGCCTCCTGTATCCCTCGGCCATCTCCGATGGACTGATGCGGGCGGTCGCCCTGGATGTGCCGTCAGCGGCCAGCTCCACGTTTCATGGCCGGGACGTGTTCGCGCCCATCGCGGCAGCCGTGGCTCGCGACCGGTCGATCGAGGGCCCCGAGATCACCGACCTGGTTCCCCTGGGGTTCCACCTCGACCATCGCGAGGGCGAGGTCGTCCGGATCGATCCCTTCGGCAACATCATCACCAACTTGCCGCCGGTGGCGGGCCGGACGACCTACCGGATGCGGCTCGATCGCCTCTCGGCCGAGCTGCCCTGGGTTCCCGCCTATTCCGCGGCTCCCGAGGGCGATCTGGTGGTCGTCACGGGTTCGGCGGGCACGCTCGAGATCGCCATCAAGAACAAGAGCGCCGAGACCAAGCTGGCACCCGAGCTCGGTCAACGCGTGATTCTCGAATGATCACAGGCCGGTTCCCAGGCCTAAGTTAACTATCTCCTAGTCTCTCCATAAGAATCTCCGGCGACATGGATGCCGAAAAGACAGCCAATGGAGGGCCCCAGGGGCACGCCCTGCGGGTCCAGGAGAGAGGGTTCTTGCGGTCGGGCCGCAAGGGAGGAGAGGTTTTACGATGTCCAAGATCGAGCCTGCGCGCAGCATGGCGGCACCCCAGCGTCCGGCGCGCCCGGTCGCCAGCTCGGCGATCGCGCTGTCCATGGCGTCCGATTCGTTGACGCTTTCCCGCCCCATACGGGACGGCGCCCGCCCCGAGTCCAGCACCCCGACGGCCGAGTGCAACGATGGCTCCTACAGCTTCAGCGAGCACGCCAGCGGAACCTGCTCGAGACACGGTGGCGTCGAACAGTGGCTCGGCGCCACCCAGCCCGGACCGCCGCCGGTCGACAACCCGGTGCCCCCGCCGGTCGACAACCCGGTGCCCCCGCCGGTCGACAACCCGGTGCCCCCGCCGGTCGACAACCCGGTGCCCCCGCCGGTCGACAACCCGGTGCCGCCCCCGGTCGCCAATCCGGTCCCCCCGCCGCACGTTCCTCGCTACTTCTGGATGCCGACCTATCCGGCGATCATGCCCACCGAGGCGCGGCGACTCCCTCGGATCCCGATGACCCCGCGGCCGTCGGGCCCGGCCCCGGTCGATCCCAGCTCGGTCAGCCGCGACCCGTTCCAGCTCACGGCCGAGGCCGGTCGGCTGCGCACGCAGACGACGGTGGACCCGGTCGCCATCCTGGGTGCCAAGGGCCAGCTCTACGGGGCACCCACCGGCTGGTGGATCTTCAAGACACACCACCAGCTCAGCGGTCCCGACGCCCAGCAGGCCCTGTCCTCCGGGCAAACCATCTACCTCAATGACGGCAATGGGTACCAGCCCATCACCTCGGCCAACCAGCTCCTGCCCCTCGTGCAGGAAGAGGCCCACCCGGCCGTCTCCGCCGATCAGGGCCGGCAGCTCCTGGCGACGGGCCAGCCCTTGTTCCTCGAGACCGACGGCAGCTTCAGCCCCATTACCCAGGCTTCGCAGCTCGATCCGGCAGCCAATCAGATCCGGGCCAGCCAGCTGCAGAACCTGCAGAACCAGGCGCAGGCCAGCTTCGAGTCCCAGGTCAGCGCCGCCGACCAGCAGGACGTCCAGAATCGCCTCGACGCGCTTCCGGCCTTCAACTCCATCTACAACATGGAAAGCCTCAACATGGCCAACATGATGGTCACCGAGGGCGGCCGCGAGTTCAATCGCAACCTCATCACCGCCATGAACATCTACGCCGAGCCCGACACCCGGCAGGAGATCGCCGAGAAGTGGCAGGAGAATCCGAACATGTCCACTTCCGAGTTCAACCAGATGGCCAATTCGGTCATCAACGAGAAAGTCGGCCAGCTCTACTGGAACGCCAACTGGAACGGCGATTCCTGGAACACTTACCT
>JAJYIO010000486.1 GCA_021790035.1 bacterium
GGTCATGGGCGGCGGCCAGGAGCGGTACAACGCCGACTACTTCCACCGCGAGGGCGCGGGCGTGATCGCATCGGATCCGACCGAAGCGATCCGCGAGGTCGCGTCCCTCCTGGCGCAGCCTGGACGTCTGGCCGAGATGCGGCGCAATGCTTCGCGCCTGGCGCGTCCTGCGGCCGCCCGGGAGATCGCGCGCACGGTCGTCGCCGGAATCGCCGCATCCGCCCCGGGGAGCCGCTAGAGTTCTTTGCTCGGGAAAGGCGGAAGATCAGCCGCCAGCGCTCTCGAGGGCCGATAGCTGGACGATCGCTTGCTCTCTCTGGCTGGCGATACGCAGGCTCATCAGATGGGAATCCTGGAGGTCGGCATCCATGGAGTGCAGCTCCGCCATGATGCGACCCAGGGCTCCGTCGAGCTTCGCGACCCCCTGGGAGGCCTGTGCCACCTCGTCGGCCGAGCGCTGGACCGACAGCGCCGTCGCCCCGGACTCCTTGGCGACCGACTCGAGCAGGTCCCGGATATCGGACGTCGACTGCGAGATCGTCTGGGCCAGGTTCTGCACCTCATCGGCCAGAAAACCGAAGCCCTTGCCGTGCTGGCCGGCGCGGGCGGCCTCGATCGCTGCGTTGAGGCTCAGCATGCGCGTGAAGTAGGCGATGTCCGCGATATCCTTGAGAACCTCCTCGATCTGGCGACTGCGCTGCTCGAAGGATTCGACCAGTTGCAAGGAATCCTGGATCGAGGCTCGTACGGCGGCCATGGCGGCCAGGGCTTCCTTGAGCATGGCCCGTCCCTCGACGAGCAGGGCATCGGCGGCTTCGCTGGTTCCCACGAGCTGCCCGACGGAGTCCGCGACGATCCCCACGTGATCGAGCAGCGGACCGAGTTCCTGGCGGACGCGAGCCAGTTCCGAGCGTTTGCCAGTGGCGGCATCCGACAGACGCTGGCGCTCTGCCTCGAGAAAAGCGACCCGCTCTGCCAGGGATTCCTCGCGTCGCCGCAGCTCGGCCAGCTCGAGGTCTTGGCCGGCCAGTTGCTGTCGGGCCCGTTCCAGCTCTTGCTCGAGTGGAGTCGAGGCGGCTGCCAGATCCCCGGCGGCCGACGCCGGCAGGTGGGCCGTCGCCCGGCGCCAGGGGCGGATCCAGGAGGCCAGCCATGGGGAGCGATCGCGCATGCTCATCGGAAACTCCCCTTCGGGGCAGTGACTTGAGAGGGGCCCTTCGCCCCTCTCAAACTCGCCCCCCGCTGCGGGCAAGCTGCTGCGTAGCCCAGCACAGCAGGTGGCGGTTCGTTCGACGCTGTCGGCGCAGACGGTGGGCAACTCACAAGAAACTCCCTCGCTGCGCTCGGGCAGTGACTGCGGGGTCCGTGCCAGCCCCCGCATGCCCCCACTGCTGCGGGCAAGCTCTTGCGTAGCCACGCTCAGCGGGTGGCGGTTCATTCAACGCTGTCGGCGCAGCCGGTGGCCCACTCATCGGCTTACCCTACCCGAACACCTCGCCGGCAGGAATTCTGGGTATATCTGGTATGCGGGAGATGTGGGAGGTCACGATGGCTCTATCTCCGATCTCTGGATCCTTTGGCAATGTTAGCAGTGTTGGCCCCTTCGGGGCGAATGCGAGTTCCCCTATTCCTGGCCTTGGTTTCGATGCCAAGAATGCCTCGGATGTGATGACCCTGGCCGGCAAGGCCATGCAGATGGCCCAGACCCTGCCACCGCAGTTCGCGAGCGTCATCGACAGCTACATGCGCGGGTTCCAGTCGCTCTCGTCCCCGGACGCGGTCGACATCCAGGCTGCCAGCACCAAGCTCAACAGCGTGCTGCAGATCCTGGCTCGCGCCAATTCGCAGACCGCGCTCAGCCGCGTCGAGAACGAGCTCGTCGATCCGACCCAGTATCTCGAGGACGGCGAACAAGATCCCTACTCGGAGATCGGTTCGGGCTATTCGACGGTCCCGGATCCCTCGCAGATCCAGGTTGACTCCGGTATCGACAACGGCGTGCAGTCGGCTTATCAGGCGGTCCTGGGCCAGCTGGGCAACCTCGGGGCGGACTCGCTCACGACGACCAACACGCAGCTGAGCGTCGAGGCATCGCTCTCCTCGATGATCAGCCAGAGTCTTTTCGGCAGTTAGCCCTCGTCCGGGACGAGTTCGAGCCCGCCAAGGACCTCGCGAAGCTGCTGGAATTCTTCCGCGGTGAACGTGATGCCGTTCTTGCCGGGCTTGTACTCGTCGGTCTTGCGATCCTGGTAGTACTGGCGCAGCGAGACGTAGACGCGGTTCTTGAACGACTTCTGCTCGACACGAATGACATCGCCGGACGCCTTGGGCATCTCCGCCAGGATGGCGATCGTCTTCCATTCATCATCTGCTGCTGCTGGCATGGAATCTCCTAGAATCTAGTGAGGACGAACCGGGACTTTGGGTCGGACGAGGGCCACGTCGATCTTGGAATCGATGGCGGTCAGGACGGTGATGACGGTGTATCCGTCGGCCAGCGGCAGGTCGGCCGGGGCCTCGGCCACGACGGGAGCCTTGATGTCGACGGTGAGATCGCGCTGGCTCTGCTTGGAGCTGACGTTGCCGCAGATCACGTTGACGAACTCCTTGGCGGCGTCGAGAACGAGGGCGTCGACCTCGGCAAGATCCTCCCCGAGCATCTTGGATGCGACCTTGATCGCCATATCCCGCGGCAGGCCCAAGGTGAGCGTCGCCTCGACGTCTCCGATGAAACGCTGAGACACGGTGACGTCGTGGGCGTCCCAGCGCTCGCGTTCCTGGTGGCAGTCCTCGATCAAA
>JAJYIO010000487.1 GCA_021790035.1 bacterium
TGGCCACGGCGCACATCCGCTGCAGGAGGTTGAGCGCGACCCGCTCGGCCATCAGCATGCCGCGGGCGGGGCCGCTCACTCGGGCCACCACCGCACCGGCCTCGGCCAGCGCGCCCTCGGAAACGAGCACCTGGGTGGTGATCGCAGGGTCGGCGAGATAGAACACCCGCGCCAGGACCCCCACGCCCGCAACCACGCCGGGCTCGCGAAAAGTCACGTTGCCGACGGCGCGATCGCTCTCCTCGAGGACCAGCTGCGACGTGAGATCGCCCGATCCAAGATCCTCCCGCAGGGCTGCGGTGAGAATGGGGTCGAGAAGGAGAGGATGCAGGGCATCGACCGAGAGGCCGCCGGTGGCTAACGTTTCGAGCATGGGCGAAGTATACCCTGCGCCAGGCTGCAAGTGTCGCCTGCACGGGTTGGTGCTACGATCGTCGCGATGACCGTAGACAAGCTCCTGGACTTCGAGCCGATCGAGTGCCAGCGACTGGACAAGGAGAACGCGGCCTGGGCGATCCAGTACGTCGCGCGCTGGCGCGAGCGCCTGGAGACCGATGGCGACGACCCGGCCCTGGTTGCCTACGGGAACCGCGAGATCGCCGCCTACGAGGAGCTCCTGGACCGGTTCGGCCAGGCTCGGAGCTGAGGGCGGCGAGGTGCCGAGCTCGCGCGTCCCCCTGCTGCTGGCGGCCATGGTCGTGGTGGAAGCCACCCTGGCCTCCCCGGCCTGCGCGCTGGTGCAGTACGGCGAGCATCCCGAGAGCCAGCCGGCCCTCCTCGCCGATCGGCTGATCGTGGCTTCCGGGGACATCCTCCAGGCCAGGTCCATCGGCCAGTGCCTCTCGGGCCGTCCGACGCACCTCGTGGCCGATATCCCGCGCTGGACTCGTCAGGCGCTTGCCGCGGCAAACCAGGAGCTTTACGCCGCGAGGTACGACACGATCGATCCCGCCGAGCAGGACCGCATAGCCCGCCTGCGCTCCCGCATACACGCGGTGTCCGCCCGCCTCGACCGGCGTCGCCGAGGTATCGGACCGGCACTCTTGCGCCTGTACCTGGCCGTCCACGCGATGGCGTTCGAGGTCGCGAGCCGGGTCGCCAACCGCGTCGAGTCGAGCGCGCCGCTGACCCGGCCGCCGCTCGGGGCCACGCCCGCACCCTGATCCGCCAGACCCGGCCCGGCTACCCCAGGAACTCGGCGAAGACCCCGTTGGCCACGGGAAGGGCCGCGGGAGTCAAGCACAGGGAATCCGGGCGCACCTCGAGCATGCCCAGCTCCACCATCCGGGAGATGGGCGCCTGGAACACCTCGCCCAGCTCTCTCTGGAAGCGCCTCCGGAACCCGGCGAAGGAGACCCCCTCCTGGACCAGCCGCAAGCCCATCAAGATCGCGTCTTCCATGGCCTCGCGAACCGGCTGTGGCCGGGCGGGGATGACAGGAAGCGGATGGTCGAGATATCCGTCGATCGTCCGGTCGTGCGCGAAGCGACGCCGGGCGAAGTACGAATGCGCCCCCGTGCCGAACCCGAGGTACGGCCGGCCGAGCCAGTAGATCCGGTTGTGGGCCGACTCGTACCCGGGCCGTGCCCAGCTCGAGATCTCGTAACGGCGATAACCGGCCTCCGCCATCTTCTCGACCACGAGATCGAGCATCTCCCGCTCGGCATCCTCGCCGGGGAGCTGCAACTGACCCCGCTCGGCGCGAACGCCGAATGCGGTGTGGGGCTCGACCTGCAGGCTGTAGATCGAGAAATGCCGGGGTTCCAGGGCCAGGGCCCGATCGAGCGTGACATTCCACGAGACCAGGTCCTGCCCCGGCAGGCCAAACATCAAATCCAGGGAGATATCCGCGAATCCCGCGGCCCGCAGCTCGCCGACGGTACGCGACACGTCCAGCACCCGGTGATCCCGGCCGAGATTCGCGAGCAACCCATCGTCGAACACCTGGGCCCCGACCGACACGCGGTTGACGCCGCCCTCTCGCGCCACGCGCCAGAGAGCGGGCGAACCCGTCCCGGGGTTCACCTCCATCGTGACCTCGGCGCCCCTGGCGATGCGAAAATGCCCATGGGCCGCCAGCAGAACCCTCTCGAGCAGTCCCGGTTGCAGGAGAGAGGGCGTACCGCCTCCCAGGTACAGCGTGGCGGCCTCGAGCAAGCCACCGCCTGGAGCCACGCTGCCGGAGTAGGACGCGATCTCGCGCTCGAGAGCCGCAACGTAGGCCTCCATCTGGCGTTCGCGACCGGCATGGCACGCAAAATCGCAGTAGTGACACTTGATGCGGCAGAAAGGAATGTGGACGTAAAGTCCGAGCCCGCGCGCTATCGGGCGAGCGATGAGGTCCTCTGCCTCGTCACGTTCCGACGTCCCGGATATCCTCGAACTTGATGACGTGGACACGCTTCTGGCCCTTTTCCTGGCCCGTCAGATATCCACCATCCTCGTCCGATATCGACTTGACCAGGAAGTCGCGCATGGGTCTGCGATTGTCAAACAGCAGCTTGATCGGACGGGTCCCCCCCTTGGAGAGATCGTCCACCATCTTAGCGATTTCGTCCGGTGTCTTCTTGAGTGCCATCCAAACCTCACGTGACGTGCTCGGAAGCGAGCCGGCCCATGGCCACGAAATCATGGTGCATGCCGGCGAAGAAGCGATGGTGTCTCAGCAGCCCCTCCCGCTGAAATCCCGCGCGCTCGTAGCACCGGACCGCCCGGTCATTGTCCGAAAGTACCAGCAACCGAACCTTGTGAACTCCCAGGTCATCGAACAGGTACGACAACAGTAAGATC
>JAJYIO010000488.1 GCA_021790035.1 bacterium
GGCACCACTGAGAGCCGGTCGTGTTGGTGGTGGTCGTCACGCCTTGGGTGCCCATCCCCGACGGCGTGCCGCACTCGTTCTGCACTTGGACGAACATGGTCACTTCCCCTTCCGGTTGATCGCCTCGAGGATCTTGTCCTTGGCCTCCTGCACCTCGGCCTTCCCCGCCGCGCGGTTGCGGTTGAGGCCCACGATGTAGGCCACGCCGATGAGGATCTCCTCCGCGAAGATTCCCGTCGGTTGGCTGTAATTGATGATCTGCGCCTTCCCGACGGTGGCGTTGGGGATGGCGATCAGCTCCTGGCGCATGGTCAACGCCTTGACCGCCCGCCAGGTGATCTCCTTGATCTGCGCGGGAATCCCGTCGATCGAGACCCAGTCGCCGATCGTGAACGGGGGCTCCCCGTGGATGGCCAGCCCCGCCATCAGGTTGCCGAGCGTGTCCTGCAGCGCCAGACCCAGGACAATCGAGAAAAGACCCGAGAACGTCAGGATCGGAGCGAGATTGATGTTGAACGCGGAGGACAGGAAGATGAGCGCCACGGTGGCGTACACCACCCCGACGCCGATGTCGTGAAGGATCTTGGGAACCCGGCGCCGGGAAGCCAGGAGGTAGTCGAGCACCACGATCCGGAAGAACTCGAGGGCGAAGATCAACACTGCCGGCAACAGGAGACGATCGATCCAGTGGGTGACGATCGCAGGGAACTCGAGGCCTCCCGTCGCAGCTCCGATCTCGAGGGCCACCACGGCCAGCATCAAAACCCAGACGCGGGCCAGGCGGGAGGCGGCCGCCTGGCCTCCAGCCACGTCCGAGCCGAAAAGGACGAGGACCAGGCGGCGCATCGCCACCCGGAAAAGCGGCACGCCGACGAGGAAGACGAGGACCGTCGTCGCCAGGCCCGCGCCCAGGTGCCAGGCCCAGGGCAAGGTGTTCAGCATCGCTTCCATTGTAGCTGCCCCGGTCGCACGCCGGCCCCTTTCGCGCCCGCCTGTCGAAATGCCGGCAGTGTGCCCACGGTATAATCGAACGTTACATCACCCCGAGGCGCCCGCGACCGAGCCCAGGAAGTTCCTCGTGACCAGCCACACCAGCACCGTCTCGCCCTTCGGCATCCACCGCAGCGTCGATCCACCCGGCGTGCTTCCCTACGCGGCCCGCCGTCTGGATCCTTCGCTTCCCTTGAACCCGGGCGAGGCGCTCATCGCGGTGGAACGCCTCAACATCGACTCGGCCTCGTTCACGCAGCTCCTGGACGCCGGCGCAGGTTCGCTGGATCGCGTCGCCGGGCGTATCGCCGAGATCGTGGTCGAGAGGGGCAAGATGCACAACCCGGTCACGGGTTCGGGCGGGGTCCTGATCGGCACGGCGAGCCAGATCGAGGACCGCAGCGATCTCCGCGTCGGCGATCGCGTCGTGACGTTGACCAGCCTCACGACAACCCCCCTCCGGCTGGACGAGGTGGTCGGCATCGATCCGACCTCGCACCAGGTCCAGGTCCGAGGCCAGGCCATCCTCTTCGAGCGGGCGCCGTTCGCCGTGCTCGACGGCTCGCTCCCCGAGACCCTCGCGATGAGCGTGCTCGATGTGTGCGGCGCGCCGGCCCAGGCCCGCAGGCTGGCCAGGCCCGACCAGATCGTCATGATCGCCGGAGCTGCCGGCAAGTCCGGGCTGCTGGTCACCTTCGTGGCGGCGCAGGCCGGAGCGCGGGTCATCGGCCTGGTCCGGGACGAAACCGAGGCGGCTCGCCTCTACCAGCTCCCCTTCGACATCGAGGTGGCGATCTGCGACGCCACGGATCCCGTGGCCGTACGAGAGCACGTCGAGGAGTTGACCTCTGGTGCCATGGCCGACCTGGTCTTCAACTGCGTCAACGTCCCCGGGGTCGAGATGAGCTGCATCATGGCCACGCGGCCCCGCGGCCTGGTCTACCTCTTCTCGATGGCGACCAGCTTCCAGGCTGCGGCCCTGGGTGCCGAGGCCGTCGGTGCCGACGTGGATCTGATGATCGGCAACGGCTTTGCCGAGGGCCATGCCGCGTATGCCCTCGAACTCGTTCGCGAGAACGCGGAGCTCCGGACGCTCTTTGGCTCACCGGCATCCACCTCGCCCCGGTGAGTGAGAATGACAGCTTTTTGCGATCGAAGGAGCGCACGTTGACCACCAAGACGCACGCCCACCACGCCCCGGGAACCGCCGCAGAACGCCTCGCCGACCTCCATCGCCGCCAGGAGGACGTGGCCCGGGGCGGTGGCGCCGATGCGATCGCCAAGCAGCATGCCAAGGGCCGGCTCACGGCACGAGAGCGGCTCGAGTTGCTGCTCGATCCGGGGACCTTCGTGGAGTGGGATCGGTACCGCGTCCACCGGTGCCACGCCTTCAACATGGCCCAGAAGAAGGTCGCCGGAGACGGCGTGGTCACGGGCTACGGCAAGATCGACGGACGCGTGGTCTACGTCTTTTCGCAGGACTTCACGGTGTTCGGCGGCTCGCTGGGCGAGGTCCACGCCGAGAAGATCTGCAAGGTGATGGACGCGGCGGTCAAGACCGGCCGCCCGCTCATCGGGCTCAACGACAGCGGTGGAGCGCGGATCCAGGAGGGCGTGGAGAGCCTGGGCGGCTATGCCGAGATCTTCTGGCGCAATGTCCAGGCCAGTGGCGTCGTGCCCCAGATCTCGGTCGTGCTGGGACCTTGCGCCGGGGGAGCCGTATATTCGCCGGCGATCACCGACTTCGTGGTGATGGTGGACCGATCGAGCTACATGTTCATCACCGGTCCCGACGTG
>JAJYIO010000489.1 GCA_021790035.1 bacterium
GGACGTCGTGGACGTGGTGGTACCCCCCAAGCTGGGCGTCAAGGTGGTCGAGGAGGCCTACGCCAAGGGGGTGAAGAACATCTGGTTCCAGCCGGGCGCGGAGTCCGCCGAGGCCGTCGAGCTTGCTGCCGCCAGGGGAATGACGGTCATCTCGGACGCCTGCGCCATGGTCATGCGCAAGCACTGGCGATGAGCTCGCCGGCTTCCTGGCGAAGTTTCGGCGCCCAAGGATGCCGTCCGCAGGGCGGCTGGCCCTGTTGACCGGGCCGTGACCGAGCTTCGACTGCAGCCGTTCGATTCGATCGCCACGGCGGCGGTCAGGGCCGAACTCGACCGGCAGCTGCGTGGCGCGAGGCTGGAGAAGATCCAGCAGCCCCGGCAGCGCGAACTCCTCTTGCTGTTCCGCAAGGCGGGTCCGTGGCGCTTGCTTCTCTCGGCCGAGGGACTGTTCAGCCGGGTTCACCTGACGTCGCACCGCGCCCCGGCGGGAAAGCCCGGCCAGGCCCCGCCGCCGTTCTGCCTCTTCTTGCGCAAGCACCTGGAGGGCGGTCGGCTCGTGAGCGTGGAGCAACCCGGGCTCGAGCGGGCGATCGTCATGCGGTTCGAGACGTTCACCCAGACCGGCTTGAACGCCACTCGAACGCTCGTGGCCGAGCTTGGCGGAACGCACAGCAACCTGATCCTGCTCGACGAGTTCGATCGGGTGATGGCGGCCCTGCGCCCGGTTTCGGAGACCATGAGCCGCGTGCGCCAGATCTTGCCGGGCCTGCCCTACATGCCGCCCCCGGTCGACCGGAACAAGCTGGATCCCCGCCAGGGGAGCATCTTGACCGCGCTGGATCGGGCGCCGCCCTCGACTCCGTCCGAAGAGCCCGCCGACGGGACCGGACGCCAGGCAGCACCAGGCTCGGTTGCGAGACTCGATCGTGCCATCCTCGGGGCCTTTCATAGCCTGTCCCGCCTGGCCATCGGACAGATCTGCACGGCGGCTGGTATCGATCCCAGACGGGACATCGAGACGCTGGAGTCCGAGGAAATCGCCCGCCTCGAGACCGCCTGGTCCGGAGCGATGGCGGCACTGGCACGGTCCGACTTCGAGCCGAGGTTCGTGTCCGGAGAGGCCTGGGATTACGCCCTGCTGCCGGAACCAGCGGTCGAGGCTGGTCGTGCGCTCCGGGGCGAGGTCTCGGACCTGCCGGCGATCAGCGCCCTCCTGGACGGATACTACGGTGAAAGGCAGCAGCGAGAGGAGATCGCCCGGAGAAAGACCGCCCTGCTGGCCGAGGTCGAGGGTCGGCTGAACCATCTCGAAACAGCGATGAGAAGGGCCGCCGAGGGGATCGGCTCGGAGGCCGAGGCCATCCTCTGCCGGATGAAGGGCGATCTCCTGCTGGCTCACGCCACGAACGTCCCGGCTGGAGCCCAGGAGGTGAGCCTGCCGGATTTCGAGACGACCGAACCCGTCCCCATCACGCTCGATCCGGAGCTGTCCGCCGTCCAGAACGCCCGCGCCTACTACCGGTCATACCGCAAGGCGCAGGGTGCCCTGGCGGCTCAGGGTCGGCTACGGGCCGAAGCCGAGTTCGAGCGAGAGCACTGGGAGCTGGTCCTGGCCGGTCTGCGGGCCGCCGAGACGCGCCAGGCCCTGGATGCCGCGGCAGAGGCGCTGACCACGGTGGAGCCGCGCAAGGGGGCGATCACGACCGAGGGTCGGCCCGGCCGGTACCGATCGGCCGATGGGCTCGAGATCCTGGTCGGACGTAACAACCGTCAGAACGACCTCGTGACGTTCAAGCTGGCCCGACCGGACGACTGGTGGTTCCACGTCCAGAAGGCGCCCGGTGCGCACGTCGTCGTCAGGAGCCCGACCGGATCGCTGCCCGACCGCACGACGTACCAGGCCGCGCTGCTGGCGGCTTGGTTCTCGCATTCGCGCCGAGATACGCGGGTGTCGGTCGCCTTCACGCGCCGCAAGCACGTGCGCAAGCCCGCCGGTTCACGGCCCGGCTTCGTCAACTACGACCACGAGCGTGTGGTCGTGGTGCAGCCGGATATGGCGGAGGTGGAGGGGATCCCGCGGCTCGAGTAGGACCGTGGCGTGTCGCCTATCCGTCGCTGGCGCGGACCAGCTCCTCGGCAGCCCCGAGCCTGGCGTTGACGAAGCGCGAGAGCACGAAGAGGAAGTCCGACAGCCGGTTGATGTAAGCGAGGATCCCTGGCTGGACCTCGGATCCGGCCGCCAGCGTGACGATCGTCCTCTCGGCCCGTCTAGCCACGGTGCGAGCCAGGTGCGCCAGGGCTCCGGCCGGATGGCCGCCGGGCAGGATGAACTGCTTCAAGGGCTCGAGCTGGGTCTCCATCTCGTCGATGGCGCGCTCCAGCTTGTCGATCTCGGCGGGATCGAACACCCAAGGGACCTTGCGAGTCCCGGGCAGGGAGGCCAGCTCGCTGCCGAGATCGAACAGAACGCGCTGGATGTGCGCCAGCACCTCGTGGCTGGAGGCGAGGTCCACGGGCAAGAAGGCTCTGACGACCCCGAGGGCCGCAGTCAGCTCGTCGAGGGTCCCGTAGGCCTCGACTCGAGGATCGTCCTTGGGCACGCGCTGGCCGCCGATCAATCCCGTCTGGCCGCGATCGCCCGTCTTCGTGTAGATCCTCATGGCTGGCATGCTAACCCGTTTTCGGAGGTAAGACCTCCGGCCAGACTGGCTACAGGATCTTCTTGAGGTCCGCCAGGATATCGCGAACGTAAGTGCGGG
>JAJYIO010000490.1 GCA_021790035.1 bacterium
CAGGTCGATCGGCGCCTGGCGACCTGCGACCGCCAGGATCCTCGCCAGATCCCGGGCGCCGGCCGACGTCCGTTCGAGGCGGGCGGCAACCAGATCCTGGAGGGCGGAAGGGAGGCTGCTGGAATCCGGTTCACCCACCGGAATCCAGCGATCGCCCTCGGGCTGCAACACTCCGGTGTCGGCCATGTGGCGAAGCAGGCCCTCGATCTGCAAGGGATTGCCGCCGCCCAGACGCGCGACCGCCTCGACGAACGGCATCGGAACGTAGCCACCGCCGAGAATCGAGGCGATCATCACGGCGACGTCGTCCGCTGGCAGGCCACCGAGCAGAAGGAGGTCGGCGTCGGCAAAGGCGGCCAGATCGGCACGCCGGCTGGTTCCGACCATCATCAGCGGGTGTCCCCCCGCACCCCGCCGGACGTAGCCGAGCAGTTCGGCGCTGGCCTCGTCCATCCAGTGGACATCCTCGAAGAGGAGCACGAGGGCCCTGGCGTCGGCGATCGCGTAGAGAATCTCCGAAACCGCAGCTGCCAGCCGCAACGCGTCCTCGCGGGGGCCCAGCTTGGCGATCGTTCGGGGGATGCCGCCTTGTTCACCCTCTCGGCCCTCGTCGAGCCCCCTGATTCCCGCCACTCTCCCACGGCCCTCGGCTTCCGGGGCGAGGGAAATCTCTGTAGCCAGCTCGGGCAGGATGGCCGCGAGGATCGGAGCGTGGGCTTCGACCAGACGCGGCGCGGCCAGCTGGGCCTGGGGCAGGAGCTGGCGCAAGAGAGAGATCCAGGGTTCGTAGGGGATCTCGGTCTGCTCGTGGCAGATGGCGATCGCCGACGGCGCCTCCGCGAGCTGCACCTTGACCCGGAACTCGCCCAGGACGCGGCTCTTGCCGATGCCGGGCTCGCCCGCGATGAGCACGGCGGCTGACCGCTGCTGGCCGAAATCCGCCGCCAGCGTCGCCAGCTCCGCCGACCGCCCCACGAAGACCGGTGCGAGCAGGGAGTGGCCCGGCGTCTCGGCGGGCGATTCGCGGCCGAGCGCCGCCGTTACCTCCGCTGCGGACTGGAAACGCGACAGCGGATCCTTGGCCAGGAGCCGCAACAGGACCTCCTCGAGCTCGACCGGGCACGGGGTCAGGTCGCCGGGCGAGGTCGGCTCCCGGTCCAGGTGTTGCTTGAGAATGTCGACCAGGGTCGGCCCGTCGAAGGGCGGTCGGCCCACCAGGAGGTGGTATGCGAGCGCTCCGAGGGCGTACAGATCGGCACGCCGATCGATCGGGCCACCGCGAATGACCTCGGGAGCCAGGTAGTGCGGGGTGCCGCGAATGGAGTCCGCCGCCTGCCCGCTACGGCGCATCAGGCCGTAGTCGATGAGCTTGATCTCGCCAGATGGCGTTAGCTTGATGTTGGCAGGCTTGAGGTCGCCGTGCACCAGGCCCTGAGCGTGGATGTAGGCCAGCGCGTCGCAGATCTGGGCGATCGCCACCGTGAGCTGTTCTGCCGGCATCGCGGGAAGGTCCGCGAGCGCCTCGCCCTCGACCAGTTCCATCGTGAAGTACGGCGTCTGGTCGGGCAGGGTGCCGTAATCGAAGACCTCCACCGTGCGCGGGTGGCGCAGCCGGGTCATCGTCCAGAATTCCTGCTGCAGGTGCTGGACCGTGCCCACACCGGGCCGCAGGAGCTTGAGGGCGACCAGGCGATCGGTAGCCAGATCCCGGACCTTGAGCACCCGGCCCATGCCGCCTTCGCCCAAGGTCTCGAGGACCTCGTACCGGTTGGCAAGTTGCGGCATGACCCCGAGATCATTCCCCCGTCAGGTTGCTTCTAACGGAAGCAAGGGGGCGGTCCGGCCGCCAGGTGGCATTCATGCACGCTCTGGAAGGACCCACGGATACCCGGAGCAGCGCGCGGAAAAGATGGCGGAATCAACACGCTTAAACCCGGTCTCGCTTCCTGACTCCTCCCGATCGATCGACGATTCATGCGTTTCTGGTCGCCGAGCCGGTCGCAAATCGGCGCCAGCGGGCAACCCAACCAAAGCCTCGGATTTGATCGAAACTTTTGCTTGACAGTTGTGGGGGGGGGGTGATCTAAAGTCATATATGTCCCGCAACCTTTTATTATCGTGACCTTAATCAAGGGGTCGCGTATCAGGGGAATGCCTACCGTGAGTATGGTCAAATCGACACGCGCCTACTGGATCTGCGGCATCGTGGCCGGGAGTCTGGCGCTAACCGCCTGCGGCGCACTCGGCCCGAGGAGCCAGGTGCAACCTCTTTCGGACATGACCACGGCGCATGGCTATCAGCAAACTAGCGCAAGTATCCTCGTGACGCCTCGGGTGGTCTCCGGCGGTCTCAAGACCCAGGCCATCGTGGCCCCGCTGACGGCCAGCGACGTCAACCATGTCATCCTGCAGATCTTCACGCTCAGCAACGGCTTCGAGGCACCCGTCGACGGGCCCGACGGTCAGCCGCTCCAGGCCGACGTTCCCGCCGCGCAGCTCGGCGATCCGGTCCAGTTCTCGGAGCTGGCCTTCAACACCGTCTATCGGATTCGCGCTACCGCCTACTCGGCCGCCGGAACGGACCCCTCGAACAAGATCAGCGACGACGGCGGGTCCTACGTGGACGTTCCCGTGACGAACGACGACCGCCCGGTCCTGTCGACAATCCCGTGCCAGCTGGACGATGTCTGGTTCGACGGCGTGGCCTCCGGCGTGATCGACATCCTCCCCGGCAGCGTCCGCTACCAGGGCAGCCC
>JAJYIO010000018.1 GCA_021790035.1 bacterium
TGGGGACGTCTCGTGCCCGTGAGGAAGTTTGCCCGGCGGGGTGGCGCGTACGTCGTGGACAAGCTGGCGCTGGTCGACGAGTCATGTCTGGCGCGGATCCTCACCGATCTGGCGGCCGATCCCCGAGCGACGCGCCAGCTCGGCCAGGTGGCGCGCCAGCGCGCCCTGGACCGGCACGACTGGAAGGTCCTGGGCCAGAGGTTCTGCCGGGCCCTGGAGGAGCGCCTGGCGCCGGCCGGGACTGGCTCCGGACCGAGGATCGAGCGATGACCTCGGATGCTCGCGTCACCGTCTTGATGCCGACGTTCAACCGACCGGGTCTCGTGGGAGAGGCCATCGCCTCGGTTTTCGAGCAGACCTTCCAGGACTGGTCGCTCTGGGTGATGAACGACGGGGGCCAGGATGTGTCGAAGGCGGTGGAGGCCGTGGCGGGAGACGATCCGAGGGTCTGTTACTTCGACCGGCCGCACGCGGGCAAGGCGGGAACCCTCAACTGGGCACGCTCGCGCCTGGTCACGCCGTACGTGGCCTACCTGGACGACGACGATCGCTGGTTACCCGAGCATCTGGCGCTCGCGATCGCCGCGCTCGACGGCGCGCCAGAAAGCCAGGCCGCAACCTATTCGGATGTCCGCGAGGTTCGTATCGGACCAGACGGGCGCAGGGAATGGGTGGATTCGTGGCCCCGGGTTCGCCTCGCCGACCTGTTGACCCGCAACGTGGTCAACCACAACGCCTTCGTTCATCGTCGAAGCCTGCTCGAAGCCGCGGGGCCTTACGACGAGCGGCTCGGCGTCCTCATCGACTGGGACATGATCCGTCGCATGGCCGCGCGGACGCGCTTCGCCCACGTTCCAGCCGTCACGGTGGAGCACCGGCTGGAGGTCGACACGACGGGGCGGGTCGCCAGCCGACATCTGACGGGCCAGGCCGACCACCGGCGGGCCGCCTACCGCCGTTCGTACCTGCACATCCTGTTCAAGGCGCCCTGGAGCCGGGCCTAGACCGGGATCCCGTCCGCCCGGTTTGGCGCCGCCAACCGTCTCGCGGATGGCATCCGTCCGATTCGAAAGTTCGCCACTTCGAGAGCCAACCTACGTAGCTTGCCCGCAGCCGGAGAGAGGTCGAGTCGCTGCCCGGGCTTGCGCGGGAGGATCGAAGCCTCCGGTCAGCGTCAGGCCTTGGGAGCCGGCCTGGCTGAAGCCGCTCGCACGACCAGCACGGGACACGGGGAGTCCGTAACGACCCGCTGGGAAACGCTCCCGAGGAGCAGGCGGCGTAGCCCCGACTTGCCGTGAGAACCCACCACCAGGAGGTCGGGCTTCTCCTGGAGAGCGAGCTCGAGGATGCTCGATGCGGCATCCCCCTGCCGGATTTCGATGCGCGGCTTGATGCCCCTGGCCTCGAGCATGCTCGAAACGCCCTCGGCATGCTTTCGGGCCTCGGTGTTGGCCTCCTCCACCAGGATGTCGTAGTCCACGTAGGGGGCGCCCACCAGCGACGGGATGTCAGAGGGCACGGGAACGGGCGCGATGCTGACGACGACCGCCTCGGTTCGTTCGGTTTGAACGAGATCGATCGCCTTCTCTGCCGCCTCGCGAGAGCCGTCCGAGCCATCGGTCGCAAACAGGATCTTCATCCTCTCCACGATGCCTCCCGGGAGGCGCAAGGTCAACGTGGTAAACTAGCGAAGCAAGGCGAGGATAGAATCGCCACAACGTCCCGCGCCCTTGGGTTGGACCGACGAGCATGGTTGAAGCGACTCTTGCAAACGATGCGGTATTCATGCGCCGCGCTCTCGATCTTGCGGTTCAGGGCCGGGGCTGGACGAGCCCGAGCCCGATGTCCGGGGCGGTGGTGGTCAAGGGGGGGGCCATCGTCGGAGAGGGCTTTTCGTCCAAACCAGGGCATCCTCACGCCGAGACCTTCGCCCTGGATGCGGCCGGGGCCGATGCGCGCGGCAGCGACCTCTACGTGGTGACCGAACCCTGCGTGCTCAAGGAGGGCTGCGTCTCGCGGATCGTCGATGCGGGCGTACAGCGCGTGGTCATCGCCACGCAGGATCCCAACCCGGCAGCAGCCGGCAAGGGGATCGCCCGGCTCCAGTCCGCCGGCGTCGAGGTGACGCTGGGGATCGAGGCCGCCGCCGCCCGCAGGCTCAACGAAGCGGCCATCAAGTACCTGGCGACCCGCCGGCCCTTCGTCGCGCTGAGCTCGGTGATGAGCTTCGACGGCAAGACCGCGACGGCGATCGGGGAGCGCCCGGCGCCTCCGATCGAGGTCCTTGACGATCTTCGCTCGGCCTACGACGCCATCCTGATCGGCGTCGGAACCGTATTGCACGACGATCCCGCCCTCACGGTCACCACCATGAGGGCGCGCAATCCGCTGCGCATCGTGGTGGACGGCATGGCCAGGACTCCAGCGGGATGCAACCTCCTCTCGCGCAAGGGTACCCGCGGCCTGCGCCCGGCGACGCTGATCGTGACGACGCGCTTCGCGCCCGAGGAGCGGATCCGGGACCTCCAGGAGAGCGGGGCCGAGATCCTGCAGGCTCCCGAAGAAGACGACTCGATGACGGGCGACGTCGACCTGACCCGGCTGATGACGCTCCTGGGCCGGCGCGACATCTCGTCCGTGCTGATCGAGGGCGAGGGATCGCTCATCGATGCTGCGCTGACCGCCCGGATTGTCGACAAGGTGCACGCATACCTCGCGCCGGTGATTCTCGGCGGCACCTCGGCCCCCGGCCTGGTGGGCGGCGTCGGGGCTTCGTTCATCGAAGAGGGCCGCTCGCTGCACGAGCTGACCTGCAGGCCGGCTGGAAACGGTCTGCTGCTCGAAGCCTACCTGGATCCACGCTGACGAAGTTCTTCGTTCCGCGGCCCCAAGACCGGGGGCGCTGGACGGGTCTAATCATGGGACGTTCGTCCGTCGCGTGGCGGCAGCGTCGGGTCCTGGCCGCGGAGACTCCCCCGGCCAGGTGACGGTGCCCCCCCGGGACTCGCTTGGGGCGGTCGAATGTCGCGAGACCCGATCATGGCAGAAGCCTATCCTCGGAACGTCCCGGTCTTGCCGGTACGGGACATCGTGGTGTTTCCGGGAGTAGTCGTTCCCGTTTCCGTCGGACGGGCCCGTTCACTCGCCACGATCAAAGGAATAAGCGAATCTCAACCTTATGTCGCCGTCGCCACCCAGCGCGACTTCGAGGTCGAGGATGTTCGGCCAGACGATCTCTTCGAGGTCGGTACGCTGTGTCGCATCCACCACCAGCTACATCTGCCCAGCGACGCAGTGAGGGTGCTGCTGCAGGGCCTCGAGCGCATCCGGATCGGACCGTACAGCCAGGTCGAGCCCTGCCTGCAGGCCGACATCAGCCTGTTGCCAGATCCTGCGGCATCGAGTGAAGAGATCGAGGCACTCCAGCACACCGTCGTCTCGGAGCTGCGGCGGTACGCCGAGCTGGTCCAGGGCTTTCCAGAAGATCTCTTGACCGTGGCCCTCAACCTCGAGGATCCGACCAAGCTCGCGTACCTCCTGGCTTTCAACTTGCACTTCAAGAACGCCGAGAGGCAGGAGATCCTCGAGGCTGAAGGCCCCCACGAGAAGCTCGGCCGCCTTTCCGAGATCCTGGCTCGCGAGGTGGACATTCACGAGCTGGGCCAGCGCATCCAGGCCGAGGTACAGGGCACCCTTGGCAAGACTCAGCGCGAGTTCTACCTGCGCGAACAGATGCGCGCGATCCAGAAGGAACTTGGCGAAGCCGACGAGCGCGCGGCCGAGATCTCAGAACTCAGGACCAAGATGGCAGAGGTCCACCTGAGCCCCGAGGCCCTGACCGAAGCCGAGCGGGAGCTGTCGAGGCTCGAGGGCCTGCCGCCAGGATCGGCCGAGCATACGGTGATCCGGACCTACCTGGACACGCTCCTGGCACTACCCTGGGACCAGGCTTCCGACGACGAACTCGACGTCGGTCGTGCGCGGCAGATCCTCGACGAGGACCACTACGACATCGAGAAGATCAAGCGCCGGATCCTGGAGTTCCTGGCCGTCCACCAGCTCAGGCGCGATCGCCTGGGCCTGACCACCCTCAAGGGTCCGATCCTGTGCTTCGTCGGACCGCCCGGCGTGGGCAAGACGAGCCTGGGCCAGTCCATCGCGCGAGCGCTCGGCCGCAAGTTCGTCCGATTCTCGCTCGGCGGCGTGCGCGACGAGGCCGAGATCCGCGGGCATCGCCGCACATACGTGGGAGCGCTTCCCGGCCGTATCCTGCAGCTCATCAGCCGCGCCGGTCACAACAACCCGGTCTTCATGCTCGACGAACTCGACAAGCTGGGCATGGATTTTCGCGGGGATCCCGCATCGGCGCTCCTCGAGGTCCTCGATCCCGAGCAAAATCGCCTCTTCCGGGATCATTACGTCGACGTGCCGTTCGATCTGTCGAGTGTCCTGTTCATCGCGACTGCCAACATGCTCGATACGGTGCCGCCGGCCCTGCGGGATCGCCTGGAAGTCATCCAGCTCTCGGGTTACACGAATGACGAGAAGGTGCACATCGCCCGTGGGTTCCTGATTCCGCGCCAGTTGCGAGAGAACGGGTTGACCCTGGACGATCTTGCCTTCGATGACGAGGGCCTGCTGGCCATCATCTCGGGCTATACCCGCGAAGCGGGCGTCCGCCAGCTGTCGCGGGAGATCGCGGGCGTCTGCCGCAAGCGGGCCGCCGACCTCGTCGAGGGCGAGATCGGACCTGTCACCATCGGGGCGGAGCAGGTGAGGGCCTACCTCGGCCGGCCGCGATTCTTCGCCGAAGGCGCGGGCCACACCGACGTTCCAGGTGTCGCCACGGGACTGGCCTGGACCGAGGCCGGGGGGGAGGTCTTGATGATAGAGGTCGCCGCGATCGAGGGCCAGGGTAGCCTGCGGCTGACCGGACACCTCGGCGAGGTGATGAAGGAATCCTGTCAGGCAGCGCTATCCTTCGTCGCCAGCCATGCCGACGACTTCAAGGTGGCGCCAGCATTGTTCCGCCAGCGGGACTTCCACGTCCATGTGCCGGCTGGAGCCATTCCCAAGGATGGCCCGAGTGCCGGGATCGCGATCGCCACGGCGATGGCCAGCCTGGTGACCGGACGGCAGGTCGACCCGGGTATGGCGATGACCGGCGAGATCACGCTTCGCGGGCGCGTGCTCCCGGTCGGCGGAATCCGGGAAAAGGTCCTGGCCGCCCGGCGCAATGGCATGCGCCGGGTCGTGATCCCGCGCCAGAACGAGGCAGATCTCGAGGACGTTCCGGCCGAATTTCTACGCGAGATGCAGATCCTGCTGGTAGACCACATGTCCGAGGTCCTGGGCTACGCCCTGCAGTCTGAAATCGGTCCAGGCGCGCTCGCACGCCAGCTCGGTTGAGGCGATCTCCTGGCCGCCAGAAGATTTGCGCTCGACCCTCGGGGGGGGCGCTGGTGCAGACCGAAGGTTGATCTATCATGGCCTGGCTGACATCCCGAAGAAGTGAGGCCCATGGATATACTCGAAGCCTTCGTGGCGGTTGCCAAGGTCCTGCCACAGCTCCTCGAGAAGGACGATGTTGCCATCTGGGCGACGAATCGCGAGAAGTTTTTGATCTTCGACCGGTACGGGAGATTCAAGATCCCGATCCAGGCCGGAGATGCGCTGACGCCAGGGGGTACGCCCGATGTGGTGCTCAAGCAGGGAGTCAAGATCTCGCGCAACGTCCCCCCCGAGGTGTACGGGATCGTGTGCAAGACGGTGGCGCTGCCGGTCGACGGCGGGGTGGTCGGCCTCTCGTACTCCATCGAGACCGAAGAGGAGCTGCAAGGCGCCATGGGCCGTTTGCTCAAGGAGGCGGAGGCCATCAGCGGTTCGAGCCACACCATCGCGAGCAAGGCCTCCGAGATGACGGATTTCATGGAATCGGTCCAGGGCGTTCTCGATGACACCCGACGCCAGCTCGAAGAGATTGACCGGATCCGAGAGTTCGTCGACGACGTGGCCGAGAACTTCCGCTACATCTCCCTGAACGCCCTGATCGAGGCCCACCGCGTAGGGGAGCACGGACGGGGGTTTGCGGTCGTGGCCAAGGAGATGCAGGGGCTGTCGGACGAGACCCGCAAGTCGATCGGGCGCATCCGGATCAACCTCCAGAGCATCCACTCGTTCTTCGAGCGACTGGAAACGCTGGTCGGCGAGGCCAACGAGAACCTGCGGGAACAGTCGACGTCCTCGAAGGAGATCGCCAGCAACTTGCAGGGCATCACGGACTCCGTCCGCGAGATAGGCAAGCTCGCCCACCAGCTGGCCTGACGCCACGCCCACGAGGAGCGAGATCGGTCCCCAGGCCGAGCAAGCTGGGCCCCTGGCAACCGGTTCGGGCTCTCCGGCGAGGCTTCCCGGCATCTGGCTCGAAGCCACGAATAGAGCCCCCGACAGGAGTCGAACCTGCAACCAGCGGTTTACAAAACCGCTGCTCTACCATTGAGCTACGGAGGCGCATCTCGATCCAACCCGGCGGGAACGGGAAGAAATGCCGGACGATCGGATTGGAAACACTTATAAGCCATGTAGACTGACAGTGCCAGTGAGAGTGGCCAATGGTTGGGTATCGCGAGCCCTGGCTACGCTCCCGGTGGATCGCCCCTCCGATGTCGCCAGAACGACGGCGCCCTTGAGCGTGACGCGCAGGAAAGGCCGTGGGCCCCTGGCCGCATGCAGGTATCCCGAGTCGATCAGGCGGCGGATGAAGGACTCGATCTGGGCAGGCGTACAGAAGGCCAAGGCCCCGTGGTACGGGTTGTCGGTATAGCCCAGCTGGACCATGTCGTGAGAGATCCGCCCCTTGAGGAGGCACGCCAGGCGAATCCGCCCGATCTGCCAATCGAGGCTGTCGACCGCACGGAGGATGGCAGCGAAGGCACCCGGCGGCACGGTCTGACCGGCTGACAGCGTCTTGTCTGGCGAGGATCTCGATGGCATTGCGCGTCTCCCTTGCGATCCGACGATAGAACGCCGGGCAGACGACCACAAGCTGCAAAACCGTTAAGACGGACGCGAATCAATTTCGACCGCACCGAACCCGAGCAACCTGGCAGATTGGCCAGATTGCAGCCGGGAGGGCTGTAGAATGGCGAACATGCAGTTCCTCTTCTTCCTGGCGAGCCGCTACCTGCAGCGCCGCTGGCGGCAGACCGCGATGCTGGTCGCCTCGGTGGCGGTGGGCGTGACCATCTTGACCACGGCCCTCTCGCTCACCAATGGGTTCACGGCCGACCTCGTCGACCGGATCCTCGGCACCACGCCCCACATCTCGGCGGTCAATGCCTTGACCGGCCGCCTCGACGACTACCAGCCACTGATGGTCCAGCTCTCGCGCTACTCCCACGTCTCGGCCGTCCTGCCGTACGTATCGGGAGAAGGGCTGATTTCCGTGGGTTCGGAGACCACCGGCGCCATGATCCGGGGAATCGACCCGCGTCTGCAGCTTTCGCGGCCTGCCTTCAAGAAATACGTCGTCTCGGGAACCTTGAAGGCCAACGGTCGGCTTCCCGGAGTCATGCTCGGCACCGAACTGGCGCACAAGCTTGGCGTTTCGCTCGGCGATCCGGTGCGAATCGTGACGGGTATCGGGCAGTCCCGCCAGATGATCGTCACGGGCCTGTTCCAGGCGGGCCTCTACGAGTACGATGCCCACATCGCCTACGTGGACCTCGCCACCGCACAGCATCTCTACCGGATGGGAACGGCGGTCTCGGGGCTGGAGATCCGCTTGAATGACGTGTTCGCAGCTCCCCGCGTCGCGGCGGACATGGGCCGGGACCTGCCTCTCTACTTCCGACCCTGGACCACGAGCAACCACAGTCTGCTGGCAGCGCTGTCGTTCGAGAAGGACGTCATCTTCCTGGTCGTCGTCTTCATCATCATCGTCGCGACGATGGGGGTGGCCAACACCCTGGCCATGTGGGTCCTGGAACAAAGCCGGGATATCGGGCTGCTGCGCGCGGTCGGCGCCCCCGCCGGAACTGTGGGGCGCCTGGTCATGGTCCAGGGATCGCTGGTCGGAGTGCTGGGAACGGCCCTGGGCTTGCTGGCAGGATGGCTCCTGTCGCTCGGGCTCAGCGTGTACCCGATCCACCTTCCGCAAGACGTCTACTACATCGATCGCCTGCCGGTCCAGATGCAGCTCGGAGATTTCCTTCTCGTGGCGGCCTGCTCCGTCGTCATTGCGCTGCTGGCCTGCCTCCTGCCATCTCGAAGGGCGATCCGACTCGACCCCATCGACGTCCTGCGGCGGGCCTGATCGTTGCGGCGATCTCGGCTTCTGCTGGCGGGCGCTCTCTTGGCTGCCATGGCAGCTGGCGGATGCATCCGCCAGCTTGTCCACGGGAATTCCGACCACCCCAGGCGGGTGGTGGTCATCGAGGGACTCGACCGCAGCGATCGCGGGGCCGGCATGCCGGTGGCCGACGCACTGGCCCAAGCATTGAGCGCCACGGGCATTCCGGTGGCCGCGGTCTTGCCCAGGCCATCCCCCGTACTCACGGCGGACTGGCTGCAGGCCGAGCTCGAGCGGTGGAAGAGCCGGGTTGCCGTCACCGCAACGGTTTCGGGCTGGAATCTTCGACCCTGGAGCGACCTCGCCTACGTCGAGATGACCGGGCTGGCCCTGGCCCCGGATGGAACAATCCTGTGGGCCGAGCGAGTCAATGCCTCGGCCCCATGGTCGCCGCCCGGATCGCAAACACAGCTCGGCCCGGGCCCCCTCTTCCACGACAGGCGCCAGGAGTCCGCGATTGGCGGCACGCCCGGCGAGTTGTCGATCCAGGCGCAAGGTCGCCGCGATCCTGCACTTGAAATGGTGATGACTGTACCGACGCAGAGTACCAGGAGGTCGCAAGATGGGGAGCGAGCCCTGTTTGTTGCGGCCCGAATGGCTGCGAAGGAGTTTGCTGTTGATCTTGCCAGGAACCTCGTCGCACTGCGCTGATCCCCTCGAAGCCGCGAGGACCATGCTGCAGGGCCCTTTCAAACCGCGTGGCCGGCGGTGGGTACTTGCCCTTTCGACCTTCGCGCCCTGGGCGACGGTGGCCTTCATCCTCGGGATGGCCTCGCCCGCGCAGGCTCTGCCGGGACTGGACCTGGATGCCGATCTCTTCGGCGGCCTGCGCACCTCGGGCCCGCAAGGGCTCCCCGGTAGCAACCTGGACCTGGATCTTTACGCCGGCACCCCGGTCTTGAAGGCCTCGGTGCACGCATTCGGACTGGGCCAAGACGATGGCGTCGTCGAGGGCGTGCTGCGCTGGGAGCTCTCCGCTCCGTTCTTGACGATTCGCCCGGGAATCGGCTATCAAGGCAACACCTTGTTCTCGACCCTGTCGGGTAGATCGCTGGCACCTGGAACGCTTGATAGCGCCCCGTACGGCAACGTCTGGGTCACCCTCTCGCCACCCGTGGTTCCGCTGACCTTCGACGCCGCCGTGGGGGCCAGTTACCCGATCGGCCTCCGGTCGACGGTGGTCGACTACATGGCCGGCGTCACCTTCTTTCCGCTGCCCTTGGTCCCTGTTGGCCTGAGTGCACGGTACCGGGGATACACCGTGGCCACGGCTGGATCGCCGGCCATCTCGGCAGTCGAATTGGGTTTACGCGTCAAGCTTTAACGTGGTATCTTAACCTAATACAAGAATCTCAATACAAGGATGGGCTGGAGAGAACGTAACGGCATGGATAAAGAAAAGATACTCGTAGTCGACGATGAAGCCAGCATCCGCCAGATCGTCGAAACCCGATTGAAGCTGGCCGGCTACGAAGTGATCACCGCGGCCGACGGCGTCGAGGCGCTCGAGAAGGCAGCGGCCCATAATCCGGACCTCATCGTCCTCGACATCATGATGCCGAAGATCGACGGATTCGAGGTCTGCCGGGAGCTCCGCAAGAACATGATGACGCCCATCATCATGCTTACGGCCAAGGGCGATATCACGGACCGCATCGCCGCCCTGGAGCTAGGGGCCGACGACTACGTGGTCAAGCCCTTCTCCCCGCGGGAGCTCGAGGCCCGCATCAAGGCTGTTCTTCGGCGTACCCATACCGACGTGACCAAGCAGGCGATCATCAAGGTCGACAAGCTCGTGATCGACACGGGCAAGCGCCAGGTCCTCAAGGAGAGCAAGAAGGTCAAGCTGACCGAGATGGAGTTCAACCTTCTCGAGTTGCTGGCGACCAATCCCGGGCGCGCTTACTCCCGTAGCGAGATCCTGCACCAGGTCTGGGGTTATCGGCTCAGCCAGTATTCGGATACCCGGGTCGTCGACGTTCACATTTCCAGGCTTCGCTCCAAGCTCGAAGACGATCCCAGCTCCCCCGAGCTGATCCTCACCGCACGCGGCACCGGCTACATGTTCGCCAATTTCACGCCGCAGCCGGTCGAGGCCGCGACCAGCCAGACTTCCTCATAGGCCTTCGGGCCGACTTCAGCTGTCGGCTTCGGGTTCTTGCGGGCGCGCTCGGGTTCAAGTCGATCGAAGGATCGGTCTCGATCGGCGCTGCGCCATGGCGGCGACGCGCGGACTTCTTTCGCAAAGCCCGTGTTTTCGGCCCTCACAGGCTTGACGGTGCTGTTCACGATCGTGTAAATTTTACTTCATCAAATTGTCTTGGCGCCAGGGTTGAACGGGGACAGGGGGGCGCGCTGGATGCGCCTGGCGTGGTGAGGGCAAACGATGACGGATCGGATCCTGATCGTGGACGACGAGCCGGTGATACGAGATATCGTCCAACGCTCATTATCTCGGGTTGGCTTCGAGGTGATCCAGGCAGCCGACGGCCAGGAGGCTCTGGCCATCGTCGACCGCGAAGAACCATCCCTGGTGGTGCTCGACATCCTCATGCCCGGCCTGGACGGGATGGCTGTCCTGCAGCAATTGCGCCGCACCCACCTGGTTCCGGTCATCATGGTCACGGCACGGAGCGACCTGAACGATCGCATCGCGGCGATCCAGGCCGGAGCCGACGACTACATCACCAAGCCGTTTTCCCCCAGGGAACTCGAGGCTCGCATCCGGTCGGTCCTGCACACGGACCGGGGGGCTCCAGAGGCGTCCCCGGCTAGCCTTCCCGGCCTGGTCCTGGAACCTGCGAGCCACATGGCTCGCCGGGGCAGCGATGCCGTGCAGCTGACCGAGATGGAGTTCCAGCTCCTGGCTCTGCTCGCTCGCAATCCCGGCCGGCTCTTCACGCGCAGCGAGATCCTGCACCGCGTCTGGGGATACCGGATCTCCTACCAGACGGACGGCCGCGTGGTCGATGCCCACGTCGCCAGGTTGAGGGCGAAGATCGAAGCCAATCCCCGCCTGCCGGAACTCATCCTCGACGTGCGGGGAGCCGGGTTCATGTGCGCGGCCCCGATAGCCGGGTCGAGCGCTTAGGCCCATTTCCAGTCAGCGATGCCAGCCGACTTGCCGACGGCATCCTGCACGGCAGAAACTCCGCCGTCTCGATAGCCGGACGCGGATCAGCCTCGTAGCTGAGCGCGGATCGCCGCAAGGGCTGCGGCAACGGCATCCTGCGGGGTTCGGACGGCCTCCAAGAGACCGAAGTCGACGAGGTCGCCGAGGAGGGCCTCGGAGATATCGATACCGAACCTCGTTCGGATGGCGGAGAGGACCTCGGCATTGGCTCTCTGGCCGTCGAATTCGGACAGCGTATCGAGCAGCGCCGCCGGGACCTCGACCGGATCGAGCGGGGAATAGGTCTCGATGCGCACGCCCTCGGGCTCCCGGGCCAGGACCTTGACCTCGGCTGCCCGCAGGGGATCGGGGACCTTCCGTGTCGACACCTCGGCGAAGGCATCCCGGACGAGGCCCGCGGCCAGCTGAGCCTGCGGACCGGCCAGCGCCAGCACCTGCGCTGGCGACAGGGGAGCGACGAGGTCGGCGCAGGCGACGAAGAACTCGAGTTCGCGGGAGAACCAGCGGCCCCACAGCTCCGAGGACGTGTCTCGCGTCGCGTCTGAAGCCGCCCGATCGCGGTCCGCGTCGCTGGCATGTACGAGCCGCTCGACCGCCGATGCCCCCGGATCGAGCTGGGTCAAGCACCAGCGCGCCAGTCCCTGTTCCATGAGCTTGAAGAAACGGCTGGTAGTCGCCCAGAACCGCTTGCTCACGTTACCGCGGTCGAACTTGCAGAACCAGGTGGCGCAGATCGCGTTGCGCTGCATCCAGATCCCACAGGTGCCGCCGTCGGACTCGACGTAGTGAGGGCAACGGAGCGAGGACTTGAGGCCAAACGTGTGGGCTTCATACCGGGCCTTGAACTCGGGAGTCTTGGCCAGGCCGAGCGGAGTGACGGCGATGCCCGCCTCGATACGCCCGAGGACGCCCTGCCGGCCCGGGCCATCCGGCTGCTTGAGTGCCCCGCCCACCAGGAAGTTCGCGATCTCGGGCAGGTACGTGCAGCATTTGGTCTCGGCCCCGAAGAACGGTCCCGAGGTTTCCAGCAGGCGAACCGCCAGGCCACCCTCGTGAGGCTCGCTCTCGGGTAATCGATTCCCGGTTCGCGTCGCCACCGAAGAGCTGTCGGCTCGACCGGCTCTGCCCGCAGGCCGCTCGCACATCACGCAATCGTCGCAGGCGGCCCGGGCCTCTCCCGGAACCCCGCTCTCCAGGACCAGGCCAAGCCAGGCGGCATGGTGGGGCGGTAGCGCGGACGTCCAGTTCATGGTCCCAGAGTAGATCGTTTTGAGCTTGAGCGGACCCCCCTGCGCCGCGCAACCGAGCCCGCAGGACTCAGTGTGCAGATCGGGCCGGCGTGTCGGTAAAGGCGCGGATACGGCTGGCTACTGGGGAAGGGTCAGCTTGGCGGAGTTCGCACGCTCGGCACGGCGATCGCGGGCGAAGGTTGAGCCCTCCTGCGCCTTGGCCACCTTCTTGACCTCCGCTGCCAGGCTCGAGAGAGCGAGGTAATCCGGAATCCGGCGGAACTCGTTAGACACGACGGCGATCGAGATCGCGCACAGCGAGAACTGCCGGCGCGTGCCCTGTCTGTCGACCGAATGGAAGTACCCGCGGTCACGATCTTCGGGGGGATAGAACTGCGGGACATCGGCATCGAACCGCCGGATGATCTCGCGGCACAAGGCGTCGGCCGCCGCAGGGGTCGTGATGACGATGAAGTCGTCGCCCCCGACGTGGCCGATGAAGTCGGCCTCGTTGTCGAAGATCGCCACGGCCTCGCGGATGGCGTCGGCGGTGAACTCGATGACGCGATCGCCAGCTTCGAACCCGAACTTGTCGTTGAAGGCCTTGAAGTGGTCGAGGTCGATGTACAGCAGCGCCAGCGGTTCGCCGAGCTCCAGCCGGCGGCTGACCTCGGCCTCGATGACCAGGTTGCCCGGCAGCTTGGTGAGCGGATTGGCGTTCTGGTCGTTGAACTTCATGATCTCGAGCGACTCGGTCATGGCGTTGAAGGCGTCGGCCAGGAGCTCGAGCTCGTCTCCCCTCTTGACCTCGAGGCGCTGATCCAGGCTACCCCTCGCGATGCGGCTGGCGTGATCGGCCAGCATCCGGATCGGGTCCGTGATCGTACGGCTCAGCATCGTGGCCACCAC
The DNA here is from genome assembly GCA_021790035.1 of bacterium. Classification (GTDB taxonomy): domain Bacteria; phylum Cyanobacteriota; class Sericytochromatia; order S15B-MN24; family VGJW01; genus JAJXWQ01. Next base: position 13,622 of record JAJYIO010000018.1, read on the forward strand.
GGCTGCCAGGACGGCAG
>JAJYIO010000491.1 GCA_021790035.1 bacterium
ATCGGAACCCATGCCGTGGTCTTCGAGCCGACCCACGGCTCGGCCCCGACGATCGCGGGTCAGGACAAGGCCAATCCCACGGCCATGATCCTCAGCGCCGTGATGATGCTGCGGCACCTGGGCGAGGACGCCGCCGCCGGTCGTCTGGAGGGCGCCGTCGTGGAGGTGCTCCGGTCGGGCAACCACCTCACCGCGGACCTGGCTCCCGCCGGTTCGGCTCCCATCGGGACCCGGGCTTTCGCGGACGCCATCGTCGAGGCGCTGCCCTCGGTAAGCCCGATCGCGCGCTGAGCGCTATATGATGGGGGTATGATATCGCCCTCGGAGGCCAGGCCTGCGGAAACGCATGTGCTCTTGCGCTGGCTCAAGGAATGGTGGCTCGTCCTCCTGGCCGTGGGATTCCTGTCCTGGCGCCTCTTCTACTCGAGTCCCGGAGCGCTCTCGGGCAAGACGCCTGACTTCACCCTGCCGCGCATCGGCGGAGGCGACCTGACCCTGTCGGCCACGACCGGACAGGTCCGCATCATCGACTTCTGGGCGACCTGGTGTGGACCTTGCCAGATGATGACCCCGGTCTATGTCGATCTCTACAACCGCTTCCATTCGCAGGGGCTCGACATCATCGGCGTGGCCCTGGATAACCAGGATGCCGTGTCGCGGTTCGTGGCCACCCATCAGATTCCCTATCCCATCTTGCTGGGAGATGCTCCCACGGTGCGCGAGTTCGGCGGGATCCGGGGCATCCCGACGGCCTTCGTCCTGGATCGACGGGGTCGGGTGGTGCAGAAGCACGTCGGCTACAGCCCGGAATTCCTCCTCGCGCACGATATCGAGCCTCTGCTCAAGAGCCGCTAGCGCTCGCCGTTATCAGCCTTCGGAGGTGGCCCTCTTTATGGCCAGGATCGAGTATCGGCGGGAAAATTGGACAGCAGCCTGGCGCCCATGCTAAGATCCCGTCTGACCTTGGAGAGGTGGCCGAGCGGCTTAAGGCAACGGTTTGCTAAACCGTCGTAGGGGCTCTACCTCTACCGGGGGTTCGAATCCCCCCCTCTCCGCTCTATGAGCCGGTCACGGCGATCGGCCAGTCCTCCAAACGTTCTCGCGGAACAGCCCCTCGATTCGACCTGCGCCTGGCTGGCATCTCGCGGCTTGGGTCCGCAGGCACTCACAAAAAACTCCCCTTCGGGGCAGTGACTTGCAGGGGGCCTTGCCCCCCGCAAACTACCCCCCGCTGCGGGCAAGCTGCTGCGTAGCCCCGCTCGGTGGCTGGCGCGGTTTCGACGATCGCCCCGGCCCGATGCCCGGTCAGCCAAGCGTGGCCAGGTAGGCAGCGAGGTTGGCTTCGTCCCGGGGCGACAGGTGGAATCCCATCGACGCCATGGGCTGCATGGTCATGGCCTTGGCGATGTCTGCTGCGGTCTTGCCGTGCAGAACGATGCCTCCGATCCCGGTTCCATTCGGGCCATGACAGGCCGCGCAACCGGTTCCGGTCGCTCCGGCGGTATGGTACAGCTTGTTCCCCGCATCGGCCGACGTGGCGCCAGCGGGCGGAGTGGTGTGCAGGGACGGGCGCTCGGTAGCCGCGGGCCGCGGAGAACTTGCCGCTACGGCAGCGGGCCGCGCCGGCTTGGCCAGGGGCTTGGCGGCCTTGTGAATCGGCCGAACCGCAGCCGGGTGACGGACCTTCGCTCCCGCCGGCACCGCGTGCCCTGCGGGGGAGGCCTTCGGCCTGGCCAGGTTGGATACCGCAAGGGAAGCCGACGAGGCACCGCCGGTCGGTCCGAGGGTGGCCTGCGTGGTCGTGGCGGCCGGACTCTGGCCGACCGCACTCGGGTGGGTCTTGGGCGAGCATGCCGCCACCAGAATGACCAGCGCCCCCAGCTTCCAGTTCCTGCTGTTCAACTGCCGCACCCTCCTCGAGGCAATTCGACACCCGTTGCTTGATTCTGTCCACAGGCCGGACCTGCTGACAGCGATCACGTGATCCGGCCCCACCCTAATGGTCCCGCCCTCCAGCAGGGGCCCGTCTGCCCGAGGGCGGCCCTCCCATCCGAGGTGGAACGCACAGGTGGTAGAATCCGGAGTCACATCACCGCGGGCGGCCGAGGCTCATTTTCCGGGAGGATCCCCAAGTGTCTACCCCAGCCACGATGGCACAGTTCTCCTACCGATGCGAGAGCGCCAGGTCCTTCGAGGAGGCCGCGAGCGCGGTGCAGTCCGAGGCTGCGGCAGCAGGGTTTCGAGTGGTCGCCGTCCACGACATGGCCGAGACCCTGGCGGCCAAGGGATTCAAGCGAGAGCCTTACATGATCGTCGAGCTTTGCAACGCCGGAGCCGCGTTCGAGTTTCTGGGGAAGGATCCGCTCGTGGGCCTGATGCTACCCTGCCGGATCAACGTCTGGACCGAGAACGGCAAGACGATCCTGGCCACCATTCTTCCATCTCAGGTCGCCGGGTTCTTCCCCGGCAAGGGCCTGGATGAGCTGGCCGGATCGGTCGAGGCGCAGGTGCTGGCAATTCTCAAGAAGGCTGCCTGAGCCCTCCGTCGGCGGACGCCGTTTCGACCCCGGGGCGCCCGTTGCCGATACCTGTCGGGGGGCGGGTCTCGATTCGGTCACTGCAGCGACATGCGGCACAACAGTTGAGGTAGAGCATCGATGCACGGCCCGGCCGCTCGCGACGGAACTTCAGCCGAGAGCCTGGACGACGCGGGCTGGCGTCGGCAGATCCGGCGGGCGGCCGTCGCTTCTG
>JAJYIO010000492.1 GCA_021790035.1 bacterium
AGCACGGCATTCGGTCACATCGGGATCGGGGTCTACCAGACCTCTGCCGGCATGACGTACCTGACCCAGGACTTCACCAACTAGCCTCGACCCCGGTTGCCCCGGGGGCTTGCCTGCTAGCAAGCCCCCGGGGCAACCGGTTAAAGGTCACTTCACGCTTTCCGGCGCTCGCCCCGAACGATTTCGCATGGCAACCTTTGTACGGATGCTATACTAAAGTCTCATACACATTCACGCACGGTGGCGGAATCAGTTCCTATCATGGTTTCGATCAGCCGAAGAACGAGCGGTCGGCGGGGATATCGTTCTTTCGGGGCTGTCCCCCTACCGGGATCGCCTGTCAGCCGGTTCCTCCATGGGTCCGTCTAGGGCGATGATCGGTTGGATCGGTGTGGCGCAGGAGTGAAGTTGGGCCCGGTCGCAAAACGGTGCCGGCAGGCACAGGAAGGCGGCGAGAGCTGCCTTTTCGGTGGTTTGCTGCGGGCGGCACCACGAGCATCGGGACCGCTTCATCAATAAAAAGGGCCTAGGGAAGCCAATATGGGCAAGGGCGGGTTCGTCGAGCTCTTCAAGCAGGGCGCCAAGCTCGTTGCGTCGGAGCTCGGCATCACATGGGACAAGGATGGTTCCGGCGAGGCCGCGTCCAAGGCATCTTCGACCCGCGCCATGGCCGAATTTTCCGAATCCCCGGACGATCCCGAATGGCGCAGCATCGTCCTTTCGTATCAGGGGCAGCCCGATCGCCTGGCCCGGCTGACGACCCTCTCGAGAGGGCTGCGGCGTCTGGGTCTTACTGCGTCTCCCGCGATCCTCAAGGAGCTCCTGGGTATCCTCGACGATGCCCAGGCGGATGCCGCATTTCTTGCTGCTTGCAAGGCGTTCCCCGAAGCGATCGGCGATGAAGAGTTTCTCCGATACATGGCGAGGTCGCGCCAGGAACCCGAGGCGGCGGGTGCGGCGATCGAGCTCGGCCGATTCCTCGCTGGCAGGGGCAAGGAGATCGACGACGTCGGCCAGCTCCGCAATCTCCTCGAGCGTCTGACAGACCGGGCTGCGGTCAAGCGTTACGAGGCAGCTCTCGATCTGCTGGCCGAGCATCGAATCCAGGTCGATCCCCTGGATCATTTCGTGCTGGCGCTCCTCGAGGAGGATGCCGACTGGCTGCGCCTGGCCGCAACGGAGCTGGGGCGGCTCGGGCGGACGATCGACCGCCTTTCCCTCGTCAAGCTGCGTGATTGGGCGACGGATGTCACGAGGCTCAAGCGCTACTTCCGTGCCGCGAACGCATTTGCGGGATGCGGCCTCGACCTCGACCAGATCGACGAGCTCGTGCAACCTTATCTGGACGACGACGCCAAGATCGGAGCCCTCGCCTTGATCGGCCCCCGAGCCACCCAGCTCTGGGATGGGCCCGTAACCGTCGAGCGGGTCGAGACCCTGATGAACGATCTCGGCAACCCGGAATCCGTTCGGTACTACATGCAGGCCGTGTCCTTCCTGCGCGACTTGAAGATGAAAGAGGGCGACGTACGCCTGCTGGCCAAGGAGTTCTCGACCTCACGAGAGGATGTTCGGTGGCTCGAGGCTTTCGTGGCGCGCTCTCGGGAGGAGCACGTCCAGGCGGATCGTCTGGGCATCATCCGGATCCGGGAGCGTTGCCCGGGTGTCGTCGAGCTGTACCGCTACCTCCGGATGTCCGCGATGACCAGTGCATTTCCGCAGGCCGTGCTGGGTATTCTTGAGGAGATGATCCTCGATGCCTCGGGCTCCCGGGACCGGACCGAGGCCCTGAGCGATCTGCTCGGCCGCCTCTCCGGATCGGGTGCGGCAGCCACGATCACGGCCGAGCGCTTGGTGGAGGCTCACCGGTTCATGGTGTCGCCCAATCCAGCTCGCACCCTCTGATTTCTTTGTTCGTCGCAACGATTCGAGAAAGGTCCGAATGACGCAGGTTACAGGTTTTGACTACTTGAAGGCTTTCGATCAGGCGGCCGGGCAGATTCTCGAGGAGGTCCTCGGCGAGACCCCGGCCAAGGGGGCCCCGCTGGCGCAGTTCGGCTCGGCGATCCACCTCCAGCCGGTCAACGTCAATGTCGGCATCGCGGGAGCGCTTGCGGGCTACGTTCGTCTGGGCATGGACCTGGCGACGGCCCACGCCGTTGCCGGCGTCATGCTGGGTGAGGAGGTCACGGAGCTCGAGGAGATGTCTCTGTCCGCCCTCTCCGAACTCGGCAACATGATCGCCGGCAGCGCCCGCTCCAGCCTCAACGAGAGCGGGCAGGTGTCAGACATCACGCCGCCATCGATCCTTTTCGGCGAGGGGGCCCAGGAGATCTGGTACAACCTCCGCACGGTCTCGATCCCGCTCGAACTCTCCCTGGGTACGGTTCACCTGGCCGTCGGAATCCGGCCGAACGCCGCGAAAGGGCCGCAGGCATGACCGTCCGCATGCTCGTGGTCGACGACGCTCCCTTCGTGCGTCGGAGCCTGTCCAAGATCGCCGAGGAGCGGGGCTGGCAGGTGATCGGGGAGGCCAGCAACGGCCGGGAAGCCGTGGAGCAGTACCTCGCGCTCAAGCCCGACATCGTCACGATGGACATCACGATGCCCGACATGGACGGCATCTCTGCCGTCAAGGAAATCATGAAGGCAGATCCGCAGGCTCGCATCGTCATGTGCACGGCGCTGGGCCAGCAAGACATGGTCGTCGACGCCGTCCGGGCGGGGGCACGCGACTTCATCGTCA
>JAJYIO010000493.1 GCA_021790035.1 bacterium
ACCAGTTCATCACGGCGATCGTCGGCCTGGCGATCGGCATCGACTACCCGTTGTTCTTGCTGTCGCGCTTCCGCGAGGAGCTCGAGCAGACGCCGGACCAGCCGGTCGACGCCTTCTTGCGGGCGGCCAAGACCGCCGGCAAGGCCACGGGGCTCTCCGGGCTGGTCGTCGCGATCAGCGCCCTGTTTCTCGGCTCCCTCGACGTCTCGGGCCTCCGACCGGCGGCCGTGAGCATCGCGCTCGTGGTCCTCACTGCCTTGGTGCTCGGCTTCTCGTTCCTGCCGGCGCTCCTCTTTGCAGTCGGACGGTACATCCCGCTCGAGCGACTGCTCAAGCACCGTTTCGCCACCCGGACGGGGGCCGCGATCTGGGAACGGTTCAACCGGTTCGTCGTCGATCACCCGGTCTGGCACCTGGTTGCCAACCTGGCGCTGTTGGTGGCCCTGGCGCTCCCCATCGCGACGGTCAAGTTCTGGAGCCCGACCATCTCGATGCTGCCCAAGCAGATGGACTCCATGCGCGGCCTCGAGCTGCTGGCCGGGGAGCGAGAGGCAGGCCAGCTGTCGCCGATCTACATCGCGGTGTCGGCGCCGCACCCGGGCGACGCCTATCAGGCGGCCTTCCTCGGCCACTTACGACAGATCACGGATCAGGTCGATCGCGATCCGCGCGTCGGGTCGGTCGTCTCGATGGTCAACTTCAACCCCGCGTGGCCCCTGGCCGCGTACGACGCGTTCTGGAGCAATCCCCTGCTCCGGACGGACTCGCGCCTGGGCGCACTGGTCGATAACGGCCAGGGTGGCACCACGGCCCTGATCCGGGTCGTGCCGCGCTTCTTGCCGGATTCGCCGCAGACGCGAGACCTCATCACCGATCTGCACGATCGCGTCGTGCCCGAGTTCCAGAAGACCTGGACAGGGGTCTCGATCGAGGTGGGGGGCGACCAGGCCCAGCTTCTCGAGACGGCTCGCGTCTTCGCCCGGGGTTTACCGGTGGTGGCCCTGCTGAACCTCATCGCCATCACCGTGATCCTGGGCGTGGCCTTCCGGTCGGTCGTCTTGCCGATCAAGGCCGTCTTGATGAACGTGCTGCCGCTGGTGGCGTCCATGGGGGTCGTCGTGCTGGTCTTTCAGGACGGCGTGGCGGACCCGTTGCTGCACATCAAGACCCCTGGCTACGTGATGATGATGACGCCGGCGATCCTCCTGACGGTGCTGTTCGCCCTCAGCATGGACTACGAGGTCATGATCCTGTCGCGGATCCGCGAGGCCTACGACCGCACCGGGGACAACCGGACGGCCATTCTCGAGGGCCTCGGCCAGTCGGGCAAGGTGATCGTCGGGGCGGCGGCCATCATGTTCAGCGTGTTCTCGGCCTATCTCTTCAGCGACATCAGCCCGATGCGGGAGGTCGGCCTCGCCCTGGCGACGGCGATCGCGGTCGACGCCACGATCGTGCGATTGGCCCTCTTGCCGAGTGCGATGATCTTGATGGGCCGCTGGAACTACTGGGTACCCGGCCGCAAGGCCCCCGTCCGGCTTCCGGTCGCTCCCGAGGGTGAGCTCCAGCTCGCCGCCGCGGTCCAGGAGCACGGCGTCCCACCGAGGTCCTGACGGTGGCCGACGCCACCCGTAGCGCGGGACCGGCCGGATCTGATGCCGTTCGCGGGCCGGCCTGACCGGCCTCCCCGCTGACCGGAACCTTCATCCTCCGGCCACGCCGGCAGGGCCTCCCTCGCGCCTTGCCGGGGTATGGCCCAACCAGCGGGCGATCCTGGCAACCCCCCCGGGCTCCGGCAAGGCTTGGACCAGCTTGCGGGCCTGGCCTCGCTCCCGCTCGATCGCCTCGACCGCGAGCAGGCCGCTCATGACCGCGCCCTCGATCGTGCCCGGCAGTCCCGTCCGGGTCCAGGCGCCTGCCACCGCCAGGCCCGCCAGGGCCGTCTCCTGCGGGGGCCGCAGGGCCTCGCTGCCCGGGGCGCACGAAACGGTGGCGTCCATCTCCTTGATCACCCGGCAAGCCAGAACCTGCGCCTGGCGCGCCGCGGGGAAAAAGCGTTCGAGCTCTCGCCGGGCGATCGCGGCGACCTCGGCCTGCGGCGAAGAGGCGAGCTCGCGCCCGGCGCTGACCGTCAGGGCCAGGGCCCCGGGAGGCGCGTCGGACCGCAGCCTTCCGGCGGCGAATACCCAGTGGATCGGGCTGTCGAGCAGCGCCACGGCTTCGTGCTCGACCACGCTTCGATCCAGCACCATCTGGATCGACACGATGGGAGACGATGCCAGACCTTCGATCGCCGCGAGCCCCGCCCGCTGCCGGAGCTGCGCGTCGAGCAGCCTCGCCAGACGCCAGGTTGGAACCGCCAGCACGACCGCGTCGGCTGCCAGGATGGCTCCATCGCGAAACGCCACCTCCCACCGGAGGGCGCTCGACGGATCGCCGGCCTCGCGCACGGCTCGCACCTCCCGCCCCGTGACCAGGGTTCCGCCGCGAGCCGTGAAATACGGGGCGAAAGGCTCTACCAGAGTCGAGAGCCCCTGGGTCGCGAACCCGAGACGGCTCGTCCGCTCGCTCCCGAGAAACCCGAGCGCGAGGACCTGCAGAGCCATGTAGGCGCTGACTTCCTGCGGCGGGCCGTTGACCGCCGCCAGCGCCAGAGGTTCCCAGAAGGCCCTGACAGCCTGCCGGCTCTGGCCGTGTCGAGACAGCCAGACGGCGAAGCTTGTCCGATC
>JAJYIO010000019.1 GCA_021790035.1 bacterium
CCCGGAAGACCCCGGTATCGCGCTGGACAGGGCCCCCCTGCGGGGTGTGGGTGGTGCTCGCATTGGCGAGGTTGCTGGCGATCACATCCATGCGGAACCGCTGCGCGGTCAATCCGCTGGCGGCGATCTGCATGCCTTCGAAAGCGCCCATCTATTCCTCCCGGATCGAATGCTGGCTGGTCAAGGGCTAGGTCCCGCTGATGACCGACTTCATTCGGGTGAAGTCGCGCTTCTCGAGATCGGCAACCGCGTTGTAGCTGATCTCGGTCTGTGCCAGCAGTGTCATCTCGTAGTCGATATCGACATTGTTGCCGTCGTTCCGCATCGAGGTGCCGCTGGCCGTCCATTCGACCGGCTTGATGTCGCCCACAGAATTGGGCCCCAGCGTGAACTGACGCGGCTGATCGACGACGAGACCGACGGGGTCCGCGCCCTTCGAACGCTGCAACAGCCCCTGGAGCTGGCTCTCGAAGTCGACACGCTTGGCCTTGTAGTTAGGCGTATCGACGTTGGCGAGGTTGTCGGCGATGGCGTCGTTGCGTGCGGTCAGGCCATCAAGGGCCGAGTTCAGGAACTCGGGTCCCTGGAACAGGCCTTCGAGCACTCGAACCTCCTCGATTGAATCTAGCCAAGTCCGGCGCGTTCCGTCGCTGTCCCTGCCTGAATATACCCTTTGCCAGGCTGTGCGGATCGGTGCGAGGGGTCAATCTTTACCTTGGCGCAACGAAAATCACCAACAAGACGCCAGCCTGCTCGATCGTACGGAGTATACATAACGCACTCTGTGACGCACAGCACACCCGCTTTCGATTCCATCGGATCGGAAGCGAGGGATCTTGAGCCCGGGCGACACATCAGGCCAGCAGAATCCTCTCCCCGCGCTTGCGCCGGGTCAGGTACTCGCGCACTTCGGCGGCCGTTCGCGTGTTCAGCAGGTCCGCCGGCTCGAGGCCCCCCTTGCGGGCGATCGCCACCCCCAGCGGCACGTTCGCCAGCTCGACGGTGTTGTGCGCGTCGGGGTTGATGCTGAAGCGGACTCCCGCCGCCTTGGCCCTCTGGAGCCATCTCCAGTCGAGCTCCAATCTCGAGGGTGTGGAGTTGATCTCGATGAGCACGCCATACCTGGCGGCGGTCTCGAAGACCCGCTCGAAGTCGATCTCGTAGGCTTCTCGCTCCAGCAGCAGGCGGCCGGACAGGTGTCCCAGCATCGTCACGTGAGGATCGGCCAGGGCCCGGCAGATCCGCTCCGTCATCTCCTGCCGGGACTCGCCGTACCGGCTGTGAATCGAGGCGACGACGAAGTCGCACGTATCGAGCGTCCGGGCGCCCATGTCGACCGTACCGTCCTTGAGGATGTCGGCCTCGATCCCCTTGAAAACGACGAAGTCTTCGAGATTGGCCGCGATCGCATCGATGGCGGCATGCTGCTCGGCCAGGCGTTTGGCATCGAGGCCGCCCACATACGAAGCGGCCTGGCTGTGGTCCGAGATGCCGAGGTAGCCGAGACCAAGAGCCCGAGCCGCGGCGACCATTTGCTCCAGGGTTGCGTGCCCGTCGCTGGCCACCGTGTGGGCGTGGAAGGTCCCGCGAATCTGGTCCGCGCGCACGAGATCCGGCAGCGCCCCGCGGCGCGCCGCCTCGATCTCCCAGGTGCCTTCCCGGAGCTCGGGGGGAACCCAGGTCATCCCGAGCTCGGCGTATATCTCTTCCTCGGACCGACAGGAGAGACGAAACCCGTCCCTCTGGAGGAAGAGGCCGCGTTCGTCGAGCTGGAGCCCGGCATCCGCAGCCAGGCGCACGAGATCCGCGAAGTGCTCGGGCGCGCCCGTGTCGTGCAGGAGGGCATGGGCGAACTGGTCGGCGGGTGCGACCCGAAGCTGCGCTTCCAGTCCACTCGCCAGGCGAATGCGAGCCGTCCCGACGCGGGTCGGCAGCACCTCGATGGCGCCCGGGTAGGCGGCGAAAGCTCCCATCACCGCCTCGCTGTCGTCCGAACTCACGACCAGGTCGACCTCCGTGACCACCTCGCAAGCCCGCCGGATCGCCCCGGCGAGCTCGCAGCGCCGGGCGCCGGGCTGAGCCCGCAGATGCGCTAGCAAGAGGCGGGCCTCGCCGATGGCATCGGCGTACCGGTGCTGGCCCAGCGTCTCCTTGAAGAACGCGAGGTTGCGGGCGACCTTGTCCGCGGTCTTGGTCCCGAATCCCTTGAGTTCCGCGATGCGCCCCCTCTTGACGGCATCTTCGAGGTCGGCGAGCGAGGCGATGCCGAGCCCCTCGTGGAGGGCCCTGATCCTCTTGGGCCCCAGGCCTCGCACGGCCAGGAGCTCGAGCAACGATTCGGGGAAGCTGCGCCTGAGTTGCTGGTAGAGCGGTGTGGTACCGGTTTCGACCAGCGCCTTCAGCTCGGCCAGCAATCCCTTGCCGATGCCCTTGACCGACAGGATCTCGCCAGACTCGACGCTCGCGCGCAGGTCGCCCCCGAGCCGGGCGATCGCGTCCGCGCCCTCTCGGTAGGCCCGGATCCGGAACGCATCCTCGCCCTTGAGCTCGAGGAGATCACCGATCTCGGAAAGCAGCCGCGCCGCGCTTGCAGTGTCCATGCAATCCAGTATGCCGCAAAGGACAGGGCCTGCTGGACTCCTAGAACCATTGGCGGTCCCTCCGGATTACGCGCGCCGCGTACATGGAACCGACGCCCGGCGGGTAAAAACTCCTCGGGACGCCGATCGATGGGCCTTTTAAGAGCCGCATCCACCTTCGTGGGTTGGCTGTACTTCCAGTTCCGCCTCGCGCTTTCGCCCGAGGCGGTCCGATTCCAGTGGCGGGAGCTGGCACGCCGACGCATCAAGCTTCCCCCGGGGCGGGTGGGAGCGAGCGTCCCCTTGGTGGTGGGCAAGGGCGCGTCCGTGGTCCGCCTGACCCTCGAGCCGTCCCGGATGCCAAGACTGGGCCTGCTGATGCGGATCGATGTCGTGGGCCGCAACGGCTTCGCGCAGACCTTCTACCCTTTCTGGCGCGACCGGACGATCTTCGAGGACTTCCTCGACGAGTGCGCGGTGGTGGCGCTGGCATCCCTCGATTTTCCTGGCGAGCCCCAGGTCCAGCTCGTCGATCCCGGGCCCTTCGGTATCCGGACGGCCCGGATGGATCCCGATGCCGTGGAGCGCCTCGAAGCCGCTCGTTCGGCTCGTCGCCTGCAGGTTCGCCTGCCCCAGGAAGTCGCGTCGCATTCCCTGCGTTCGGGCGTGCCTCGAAACACGGCGATCCTGCCGCGCGTCTCTACCCGCTGGCAATCGTCGGAATTCGAGAACCTGGAGAGCCTCTTCGATCTCGTCTTGACGACCGGCCGACGCGTGGCGGTCCGCATCCGGTCCGATGGCCCCGACCTCTGGGTGACCTTCTGGCGGCGACCCGATGGTGGACTCTTCGCGCAGTGGGGTCCGGGGGAAGCCCTGGAGCGGGAAAGCCCGGCGGGTCTCTATGAACGGCTCTCCGCCCAGAACCTCGATCTCGGCGACGTACGCAGCCAGGTCGGCCTGCGGCGCTGACGTCGGGTCAGCAAGCGTGCCGCTGGGCCCGGCGCCGTCGCGGATCAGTTCGGCGTGACCGAGCAGGTCGCGAGGCTGGCGGTCACCTGGTAATGGTGCGCCTGGCCGCCGCTCAGCATCGTGGCACGCTCGATGGCCTGGACCATGCCGACCCCGGGCGCATACCAGTAATCCAGCGTGTCTCCGCCGCCGGCCGCGTAGGTGAGGTGATGCTGCAGGTGCCAGGCCTCGAATCTTCCCGCCGGGACGTCGACGCTCTCGAAGCCAGCCACCTCGATGCGCTCGGTTGCACCGACGAGTTGCCTGCCGGGCCACGACTCACCCACGAACAGGGGAAAGCGCAGGATGGTGATCGAATCCGTGGCGGGTGGCCCCGAGGCGATGTAGCGAGACAGGACCACCGACTCCGCCGTCTTGCGAGCCAGGGTGGGGGGCGCTTCCCAGTTTCCGTAGGAGCGGCTGATCACCATGCCTCCCAAGACCTGCTGCGAGACCGAGAACTTCTGGTCCGGAGCGACCTGTGGCGCCTCGCCGTCATTTTGATCGAGGGAGTGATAGACCCACGTGCGGCCCAGGTCGAGGGGGTAGGGGTCGGCCATCGCAGAGGGCAGGCTCAAAGCCTCGAGCACCGACGGAGTGGAGCTCAGGCCGGTCCACGAGCTCCCGCACCCGGCCAGGAGGCCCAGCCCCACAGTGGCGAGGGAGCCTATGGCCAGCGAGCTGGCGGCGAGGCGGGCGATCGGGTGCTTCATAACCAGATCTTAATCTTTTATGGTTCATCATGGCAAGGTAGTGGCCAGGAGCGGGACATCAGGACCAGGAGGCTGAATGTCGGAACCCAGGAAGAGCTTCAAGAAGGCCAGGTCGGGGGAGGCCTCGTCCCGATCCTTCTGGAGCCGAATATTCGGGCGCAAGAGACCCCCCAGCAAGGCCAAGGTCGCTCGCGCGCTCGGCGCTCGCGCCGAAGGCACGGCCAGTCCCTCGGGTTCACCCTCGGAACCCAGGCGGGCGCCCGTTTCGCCCCCGCCGAGCGCCGCGCTTCCAAGGAGCGCCTCGGCGCCGCTGCCGATGGGCATTCCGCTGGATATGCCACGCAACCCCAAGAGCTTTCTGGCCAAGAAATTCAACTCGGAGGTCGTCCAGCGCGCGTTGCTGGCTGCGATCGACAAGGCCCAAGCGGAGCCGCCGGGCGATCTCGACCCGGTGGGCCTGGCGTTCTGGCGCGAGGGACTCGACCTCAAGCGCTCGATCGTCACGGCGTTCGACAGCTCGAAACTGCTGCCCGATGCGCAGGTCCGGGCGATCCAGTGGATGGCCAACCTGGAGCGGCTCGACCCGCGCAAGGCGACGTACTACGAGGATCTGTTCGTCTGGCGCTGCAAGATCGGCTGGGTGAAGGACAAGGAGTTCGTGGTGCCGGCTGCGGCTATTCAGGCCGGTCTGGCGCTGCGCAAGCTCTACCAGGTCGTCCGAAAGAAAACCGAGGGCCTGGCAGCCATGACCGAGGCCGAGCGCGCCGGGGCCGCGACCGAACTCGACGCTTACCGGCGCCTGATGCGCGCGATCGACGCGACGGACGTCCTGGCGGCCGAATCGAGCAGCCTGCCTGGCTTGACCGCTCTCTTCGCCAGCATCGACCCCTACCAGTTCGAATTCACGCGGCGTCATCCGCGCTTCGCATCCAACGTCGAGTCGATCTTGACCGAACTTTCGGCCTGGCCGCGCCATATTGAGACCGCGACGCCCGGCGGGGGAACCCCTGGCCCCGAACTATGATCCAGGCTGGCGACCGGGACCAACGCCCCACGGTGCTGGCCCGGGCGCACTCCCGGTTTGACCGCAGCGATCGAGGCGGTTTTGCCACGGCCGGTTTCCACGGCGCAGTCCAGGGGTATGGGCATCAACATGCCTGCAGAAGCTCCCGAGCCGACCCTGACCCAGACCCCTGACTTCTCCGCGCTGCTCAAGGGTCTCGAGCAGGAGCTCCAGCTGAGTGTCGAAGGGAACTACTGGATTTCCCTGGTCGGCCTGCGCGTCTTCGAGGCGAGCGTCGGGGACGGCTCAGCGCCCTCGCCAGAGGTCGTCAGGCGGCTTCACGATCGCCTCCCCGAGGTGATCCAGGAGACGATCCGGAGCGAGGCCACGGCCACACGTCCGCGAGATGTCTACATGCCCCTTGGCGACGTGTTCTTCGTCGTCTTCCCCGGAACCGCCGAGGCCCAGGTCATCGCGCCGCTTCGGCGCATCCTCGACGCTTGGCGCGAGGCGCTGGCGGAGGCATCCAGGAGCGAAGGTCTTGAGCTTCAGCACACCCTGCACATCGGCATCGTGAGCTGGTGTCCTGCGGTCCGTCCGACCAACGCGAGGGAATTACTGGGTTTCGGGGCCTTCATGGTCGACGAGGCGGGACGGCAGGCCGAGGATACGTCGCTCCACCAGGCCCTCGGCGTCACGAACGACGGCACCGAGAGGATCCACGTCGCCCGGTTCCGGTGGCTGTAGCCCTCGTCTCCGACGGGCGCGCCGGACGCTTCCCTCAGGCCGCCGGCGCCCGGTGACCGGCACCAAGGTGCCGCCAGACCCACCAGACGATCCCCGCCAGGACCACCAGGCCGACGGCGACGTCGAAGCGGTGCATGAAGGCCCCCAGGGCAGCCTCGTTGTGCCCCATCTCGACTCCAGCCCAGAGCAGCGCGTAGCTCCACAGCCACGAACCGACCAGGGTGTACACCGTGAACCGAACGAACGGCATCTTGCCGATGCCTGCCGGCAGTGACACGAAGCTCCGGATCACCGGCAAGAGCCGACCGACGAACACCGCGGCATCGCCGAACCGGGCAAAGAACCGCTCGGATTGCTCGAGGTCGCGTTGCGAGACGAAGAAGTACTTGCCGTAGCGTGCCAGGAAGGGCCGGCCGCCGATGATGCCAGCGGCGTAGGCGATCCAGCTGCCGATGAGGTTTCCGACCGCGCCGGCAGCGGCCGCCAGGTGAAAGTTGAAGGTTCCCTGGGCGACCAGGACCCCCGCTGCGGGCATCACGATCTCGCTCGGGATCGGGATGCAAGCGCTCTGGATGGCCATCGTGATCACCACGCCGCCGTATCCGAAGGTGGCCAGGAGGCCGGTCACCCAGACGGCGACGGCCGAGAGAAAATGGCTGAACATCCGGCCACTATAGCGCCTGACCGCGCTCGGCGTCGACGCCGAAACCGGACGGCCAGGCCCCTTGCGCTGGCTGGCCCTGCGCCCTGTCCTCTCGACCGAAGAAGTCGAGGTGGGCCCGGTCGAGCAGCGCAGCGACCGCGCATGGGGACCGCTTCAAACCGCAATCAGGTCAGTGGTGCAGTACCTTGCCGAAGGTGTCGAGAACGCGCAGAGCCGCCGGGCCGAGGGTGACGACGAACATCGCCGGGAAGATGAAGAAGACCAGCGGGAACAGCAACTTGATCGGCGCCTGCAAGGCCTCGGCCTGCGCTCGCTGGCGACGGCGGGTGCGTACGTGCTGGGACTGCGCCCGGAGCACCGTCGAGACGCCGACGCCGAGCTGATCGCTCTGGATGAGGGCGGCGACGACGGTCTGCAGGTCGACCACTCCGGTGCGATCGGCGAGCTGCCGCAGGGCGTCGTTCCGGGCGACCCCGAGGCGGACGTCCGACAGGTACATCCCGAGCTCGTACTGCAGGGGTGAGGGGCGGCGCTGGGGGCGTTCCGCAACGCGCAAGACGGAGGCATCGAACCCGAGTCCCGCCTCGACGCTGGCAGTCACCAGATCCAGGATGTCGGGAAGCTCGCGGGAGATCTGCTCGCGCCGCAGGCGGCCGCGCCGAACGAGGTAGAACCTGGGCAACAGGACACCGACAGCGGCGATCGCGACCGCCGCCAGCAGCCCGACGGCAGGATGGTCGAGCGCTTCGAGCCAGCCAACCGTGACCGCTCCGAGCCAGCACAGGGCCTGGAAGGCCAGCAGCGTCCTGCGCACGGCCGGACCGTAGCAGCCAGCCGCCGCCAGGCGCGCCTCGAAGAGCTCTCGGGCCCTCTTGGGAGCCAGCCGCGCCGCCCAGCTGGCCATGGCATCCAGGATGGGCATGATGGCCCGCCGAGCAAACGGGGTCGAAAGCTCGGCCTGCCGCGGGAGAACGTCGCCAGCCCGTACCAGCAGGGCGGTGCGATGGGCAATCAGGCGCTCTTGCCGGCTGCCCAGCGCGACGTAGCTGGCGGCGATGGCTACCGTCGCGGCGAACAGGGCCGCTACGAACTCCGGCGCTTCCATCACGCGGGACGCACCGTGAGCCGCGCCAGAACGGCCGAAAAGTCCTCTGCGGCACCGGGTTGCCGCCGGCCATCCTGCTGGAGCATCCCGTGACCGGACGAAAAGCCCTGCTTTGCTGCGGGCTCTACGCGGCGCGTGAGGGGTTGAGCAAGAAAAACGTTCATCGCGGCGGCCTCCTGTCCCGCCAGAGCACGCGTTGCCCACGTGCCGGGGAATTCGTGGACGAGGTATTGGGATGGTTCCAGCATCCACCCGACGCGCTGCATCGAGCTCTCGAACAGTTTGCGCCGACGCGAATTCGCGTCGGGAGGGTTGCTTGTCCAGGCTGCACAAGCCTTTGCGGGTCCTCGAGCGCTAAGGTCGAGAAAATGAAAGTCGTCGCGATCTCGCCCAGGACCCTGCTCTGGGTCGCGGGCGGCACGATCGCCTTCTGGCTGGTCGGCCGTATAGGCGACCTCCTGGTCGTCCTCTTCCTGTCCATCATCGTCTCGGCGGCCGTCCGGCCCGCCGTCATCTGGGGCGAGGCCCACCTCCCCTGGCTGCCGAGGCAGCTCACGCCCGTTCTCGTTTTCGTCGTTCTCCTCGCCTTGCTGGCCCTGGCGGCCCTGCTGCTCGCTCCGGTGGTCACGGCGCAAGCCAGTGCGTTCGCGGCTTCCGTGCCGATGATCGGTTCGCGGCTCGAACGGTGGTGGCAGGCGCTCCCGATCTGGCTCGCACGCTTCGGGGTCCACGTGCAGATCGCCGAGATCCGGCAGTACTTCGCCAGTCGCAGCGTGGCCTGGCTCGGTTCGACGGCAGCCATTGCCTCGGCCGTGGCCGGCGGGATCACCACGACCGTCTTCGTGTTCATCGGCGCGTTCTTCATCGTCCTCGACGAGCCCCGTCTCTCGCACGGGATCATCC
The DNA here is from genome assembly GCA_021790035.1 of bacterium. Taxonomy (GTDB): domain Bacteria; phylum Cyanobacteriota; class Sericytochromatia; order S15B-MN24; family VGJW01; genus JAJXWQ01. The sequence continues at coordinate 8,723 of JAJYIO010000019.1, forward strand.
GCCTGGCGCCCCTGGCCTGGCGACCCTGGGTGGCGGCCCAGTTCGAGCCGATCGCGGCCCGGCTCGGAGGCTACGTGCGTGGCCTGGCCTTCAACACGTTCTCGCTGGCGACCATGCTCTCGATAGCCTATTCGCTAGCTGGCGTCCCCTTCGGCCTCGTGCTCGGCATCGTCTGCGGCCTGCTGGCGGTGATCCCGTTTGCCGAACTCGCAGGGTTCATGGTGAGCATGGTCGTGGCCTTTGCCGCCGAGCCGACCCTCTGGTCGGTCACCCGGGTCGTCATCAGCTTCGGCATCGCCGAGGTCTTGCAGCAGAACCTAATCGGTCCGTTCGTGATGTCCCGGGCCATCGCCCTGCCGCCGGTGGTCTTGATCTTCTCGCTGCTGGTCGGCGCCCGGCTCCTGGGTATCGAGGGCATGGTCGTCGCCGTCCCCATGGCCGCCGCGGTTACCGTCCTGATCGAGAACCTGTGGTTTCCCCTCATCGAAGGGGCCATCGCGCCCGGCCAGATGGCCCCACCGGGTACGCATGAAAGCAGCACGGGCTTCGAGTAACGGATTCGCGAGGGGCTCTGCCGCCCGGTGTCGGAAGGTGTGCTGGAGCTCACCGTTGGCAATGCGCAGCGACCGCGAACCCGGACCCCTTGACCTGAAACCGTCCAGAACCGAAACCCCGCCAGTGTCATGGTGCGGTCCTCGCTGCGCCGTTGATGCGCTGGGCGAAAGTAATGACGGACTTCATCCAGGTCCCGCTCGGCAGGTGGCGTTTCCAAGCTCGCGATGGAGGACTGGGTGGCCAAGGATGTGGTGATCCCCGACCTGGCAGAGGCGACGAGCGACCAGCTCTACCGGGCCATGGACTTCCTCTTGGCCGCTGACGCCGAGCTTCAGGAGCTGGTGTTCTTCAACGTTGCCAACCTGCTGAACCTGGAGGTCGACGTCGTCTTCCTCGACACCACCAGCACCTACTTCGAGGTCGAGGAGCCTGACGATCCGGACAACACCAAGCTGCACCTGCGACGCCGCGGCAAGAGCAAGGACAACCACCCCGAACTTCCCCAGGTCGTCATCGGCTTTGCGATCACCCGCGAGGGGATCCCCGTGCGGTGCTGGACCTGGCCGAGGTGACACGCCGGCTCGAGGCGCTCAAGGAGCTCGACGGCGAGCCTCACGAGAAGGCCGAGTGTGACCTGCGCAGCCACGAGACCTTTGGGCGCTTCATCACCCAGACCCCCAAGGGCCGGCTGACCTTGAACCGAGAGAAGATCGCCCAGGAGGAGCTGCTCGATGGCAAGTACCTGATCAGCTCCTCGGACGATTCGCTGACCGCCGAGGATATCGTCCGCGGATACAAGGCACTCTGGCGCATAGAGCGCGCCTTCAGAGACCTCAAGCACGTCCTGGACATCCGCCCGGTCTACCACCGCCTCTCAGACCGCATCCGGGCGCACGTTCTTCTCTGTTGGCTCGCGCTTCTGCTGGTGCGCGTCGCCGAGAACGAGACAAAGCAGACCTGGCGAGCCATCCGCTCCGAGCTGTCGCGCCTCCACGTCGGCATCCACCAGACCGACCACGGGGAAATCTGGCAGACGGCAAGGCCGACCAGGGACCAGGAATCCCTCTATACCGCAGCCGGCCTTAAACTGCCGCCCTTGATCCTGGCCATGCCAGCGCCCCGCAAGGCTTCTAGCGATTAGTAGATACTAGCGGCTGTCCGGTGTCCAGGGGCTCAATGCGCCTATTCGTGCGCCATTCAGCCCCTTTCTTGGTGGCTGCGGCTGCGGAACTCCAGCAAGTGGCTGGCTCTCGAACCAGGTTCGAACCTGGCGGTCGGCCGTGGTTGGTGGAGGGGTATAATCAGCCTGACCAAGACGAAAGGAGCCGTGCCGACCGTATGGGCGAGCCTGCCAAGAAAGAAGCGATCGACCTGATCCAGCGGCTTCCCGAGGAATCGACCCTTTCGGACATCATCGAGGAGCTGTTCTTCAAGCAGCAGGTGGACGAGGGGCTCAGGGAGGTAGAAGACAACCGCGTCGTTTCGCACCAAGAGTTCAAGGAGCGTCTGAAGCAATGGCGGAGATCCGCTGGTCGCTGAAGGCCGAGACAGACCTCCAGGCGATTGAAGAGTTCATCGCCAAGGACTCCGCGCTGCCAGCTGTCGCCCTCGTGAACCGGTTGGTCAAGGCTGTCGAGAGCCTGGCGGTCGCTCCGAAGCTTGGCCGGGTCGTTCCGGAGCTCGCGCAGGAGCGCGTCCGCGAGATCGTGTGCCGTGGGTATCGCCTTGTGTACCTCGTCGAGCAGGAAGACGTGACGGTCTTGCGAGTCGTCCATGGGGCCAGGGACTTTGGCTCCCTTGCGCGACGCGAGCCCTGGGATTTTTCCTGAATCGACGGCTCACCGACCTCCATCAGCCCCCGGAGATCGCGCCGGTCCCCCAGCCAATGCAAAACCCCATAGCCCGCCACGGAAAAGCCTCCCCAGGGTCATCTGGAGACCACCTGAGCGAAGGTGAGGGGCATCGGCGGTGGTCGCGGTACCGGAGTCAGGCCAGCCCAGCGCGCAGCATTGCGTTGATCGTCAGCCCAAACCCGTTGTCTGCGAGTTCCTGGGCTATCTCCTGCATCTCGGCGAGGTGCGCGGCTTCCAAGATCCTATCCTCGTCGGCGTCCTCTGATGCGACCCTCAAGCCGATCGTTCGCAGCCTCTCGATCGTCCCATCGTCTCGAATGCGGACGTGGCGATCGTAGGTCATGCGATGGCAGGCAAGGAAGTCGAGATACTCGCCTCGATCGTCGCGGCCAAAGAGGTACTGGATGGACCAGCCTCGGTCCCTGGTCTCGCCCCTCTCAAACTCGCCCCCCGCTGCGGGCAAGCCGCTGCGTAGCCCCGCTCAGCAGGTAGCGTTTCGTGCAACGCTGTCGGCGCAGCCGGTGGGGGACTCATTGTCACCGATCACATTCGGGCTGCCTGTCGCGGGCCCACCCGCTCCGCGAGGCGACGTCGTGCGTGTTTTGAGCGTGGGGAGAGAAATGCCTGGGACCCTTCTCCGGCCTTATCTGCTCCTTTACTCGCAATTAACTGTGGCCTAAGAATCTCTTCCCTGCGCACGGCGATAAGAAGGATGGGAATCGGCGGTCTGTAGGGTACCGCCCAGAGGGAGATTTCTTCATGGCTTCTGTCGCCAGAATGGCCCCGATCAGCGTTGCGGCGCCCGTCGTCAAGGTGCAGAGCACCGCCTCGGTGCCTCCAACATCCACCGCCCCGACGGCTCAACCGCCGACTGCGCCGGTGGCCGCCCAGTACAACGGCAACATGGGCGCGATCGACATGTACAATCTGGTCCCCAACCCGAACGACCTCAGTCATCTGTTCAGCTGGGGCATCAGCACGCCCAGCCGGATGGCGTTCTGGGGCGGGGGGGCCATCCGTCGCTTCTTCGTGTCCTTGGTGACCGGTATCCCCAGTACGACTCTCAAGGCCTATGCCCAGGAGGCGAGCCTGTGCTCTGTCCCCGGCATGCGCTCGGACTGGGCTGCAGAGCTTTACCAGGTCGGGATCGCCGGGCCGATGGAGCTGTCCATGTACAGCGGTTCCGGTATCGGCGCATCGATCCAGCAAGGTACGCTGTTCGCGCAGGTTGCCGCCAAGGCGATCGAGCTATCCGCCAATACCGGGCGTCCGTATGATCCCCCGGGGCCCAGCGACATCGCAAACATCGCGCAGGCCGCGGTCGGAATGAACGACAGCGTCTCGTAAACCACGCCATCGAGGCCTTTGAGCCTGGGCCATCCGGCAGCGGGAATTACCGTCAGCCGGGTGGCTTGAGGTTCAGGCGTGCACCGATCGCCTCACGAGCCTTTGCCGACAGGGCCGTGATCGGCAGGTGGCCCGCGCTGCGCCCGTGGAATTCGATGAGTAGCTCGCGCGGCCCATCCCACTTGACGTCCAGGTGCGCCGAGTACCGCTCGAGAAGGTAGTTCTGCAGCTCGTTCTTGGTCGCGAAGTCGCCCGTCACGTGCGCATACTCGTTGAAGGACTGGATTTCGCTGACGTGTGCGTGAAGGCGCTTGGCCAGTGCGGCCGGAATCTCGTACCGGGAGAGGTCCTCCTGCCTCGGCGCCAGCTTTCGATCCACGAACTGGCGCGTCTTTTTCCGGATCGTGGCCTTGCGGCGTATCCACTCGGCATCGTCATCGATGTCTTCCAGGAGCCGGAAAAGCGCCAGGAGATCGATCAGGGCGTCGAGGCTCTGGGCCTCTGCATCGCGCCGCCGCTCCTCGAGAAATCGGATCTCCGCGATGAGGGCCTCGCGCTGTCGGGCCAGATCGGCGATCGCGTCTTCGTGGCGCTGACGGATCTCGCGAGAGGACGGGGCGGGCTTCTTTCGAGTCAATAGGGTTCTACCACCAGTCGAAGAAGTTCCCGAGGTCTCCACGACAGCCGGCCAGCGCCAGAACGGCCAGCACGAGAGCCGCGATCTGCAACCAGCGGCGCATGCACGACCTCCTTTCGCCAGGTCACGGCCCGAACAGTACGGGCTTTGCCATGCCATACCCGGACACGCCCGGCGTCCCACCCCACGCGGAATTCTCCGGGCCGCGGGCGGGTCTGTCTGGCGTCGGCGTGAAAAGCCCGATCCATCCGAACCTACCGAGCGTCGAACCTGAGTCGAACCTGAAAAGCACAACCAGTCCAAACCTACCTGGCGTCAAGCGGCTACAGCCGCGACTCTGGCCCGACTCGAAGGGCTCACAAGGGCGCGTTCACAAAATGTAGG
>JAJYIO010000494.1 GCA_021790035.1 bacterium
CACGCGCCTCAGAAGCATGGCGTCCTTCTCCTGCATGCCCGGCGAGTCGGGCCGGTGGCCCAGGGCGATTGCGCCGGCGATGCGGGCGGCGGCCGCCTGGGCGTCCTGGATGGCATTCTCGTCGCGCATCGCGAGGGGGTCTGTGCCGAGCAGCTGCTTGCGGGCCTGGCCAAGGGTGGCCGCGGCCGCCACGCGGGCCAGCTTGAGGGCGCCGGCCAGGCCGTGATGGTCCGCGAATCGCTCTTGCAGGAGATCGAAGTCGGGGCCGCGGTTGAGTGGGTCGTTGTGCTTGGCCGCAAGGCCAAAGCGGATCACTTGCTCCGGGGCGAGCTCCTCGAGCTTTCGGGCAAAGGCCAGGACGGCGTCTCCACTGGGGCCAAAGCACAGGCCGAGCGGCTCTTCGGACACCACCTCGAGCTCGCGGAACAGGTACATTCCCGATGCGTGTCCGAAGGGTTCCCCACTCACGCGGAAAAGGCGGTTGGGGAAGCCCGCGTAATCCGCGGCGCGGTCAGGGGTGTCGAAGCCGAAGACGACCGGGCCGTTCTCTCCTGAGGGATCCGGCCTAAGGATGCTGCCCACGCGGACCGAGTCCGCCGGCGGCGTAGATATGACCGCGACGATCACGTCGGGGTCCTTCATGTCGGTCTCGGTGATTCGCTTGCCCGTGGCGAGCCAGCAGGTTATGGGTTCCGGGTTCATGGGAGGTCCAAGCAGTTCTGGGCGGGATTGGGCGGTGGGTTCGCCTCCAGGGATATGGCTGGGGACGGCAATGGGGCTGTAGGAAAGAGCCGAGTCCCGCTCCCGGACTCTGGCTGGCGGCCGTCGAAGCCAAGGGCGTTCGTCGCCGTTGCCCAGAGCTGGTCCAGCCATTCGCTGACCGGGTAGCTCTCGTAATACAGCGCGGGGTCGCTCCCGGGGCCGTCGGTGGGAATGTCTTCCAGCACGAGCTGCGCCGCCAACAGCCCGATGGCTACCAAGCCGTAGACCATCCATGTTGGGTGCACGTTTGCTTCCAGATCGATCCGTCCGGAGGCGAGTTCCTCGCGCTCCGCGGCAACCAGGAAGGCATACTTCGCCGCTGAATCGGCTGTGTGGTTAGCAGGCATCAGGCCCTGCAGGCTGGCGATAGCTTCGACGTGTTCCCATATTTCGGTCTCGACCGAGAAAAGAGACGCGAGGCCTGCCGCGTCGCGCTCTTGCTCACCGTAGGAGAACCGGCAGCCTGCGGCCCCATATCCAAACCGGATCACGTGCTCCTTGGGGGCCCGCTGGACACGTTCTAGGAAGCCGACGACCGCTCCGCCATTCGGGCCAAAGACGAGATCGAACGGCTCCAGGGCGAGGACCTTGGCCCTGGAGAACAATGGGCGCCCCGACGCGCGACTGACGACGGAGCCTCGCAGGCGCACCAGTTGCATCGGCCACCTCGGCCGTCTGCAGGCCACTATCGGGTTCTTGGCGGCCTCGACGCCGCTGCCTTCGACGTCGACTTTGCGCAAGATAGCGCCGGGCTCTAGCGGCCCGCGGGGTGCCCCTGGCCACCCAGCTGGAATGGCGGCAAACGCCTCGATTGCCTCGATGGCTTTCATGACAGGCCCTCCAGGCAACTCGGGGCTGGCGAGCTAGGCGCCAGCCGTATGGCCGGGAAGAGGAATGCGGACAGAGACGGGGGCAGGCCCGGAGCCCGCGCCGGGGAGCCGGGGGCGGATCCATCCCGAGTGGCTCTATCCCGAGTGGCTCTATCCCGAGTGGCTCTATCCCGAGTGGTGCTGTCCAGATCGAAGCCGAGCACATTGCGGATCTCCGCCCGCAAGGGGTTTATCCAGGGGTCGCCGGGGGAGTTGTAGCCCGGGGTCGTGATCACGAGGTTGCGCGCGAGCAGGTCGACAGCGTTCATGGAGCCGTCGGGCCAGGTGCCTCCGAAGCTGATCCCGGTCACTTCCATGCCAGCCTCGCGCGTGCGCCGGGCGATGGTGAGACCCCGTATGACGCCGGCCGCATACGCGGCCTGACCGGCCGCCACTTGAAGTCCACGCTCTCGGGCCTCCTGGTCCAGGTAAGCCGCGAGCTTCTCTGCGTTCGTGAACGGGCTCATCTCTGGCTGACGGGCGCCTGGCGCGGAGAGGGCTGGCTGGAACAGGGCTACCACGGCAGAGCCAAGGCGCACGTATTGTTCCAGGCTCAATTGCTCGAGGCGCTCGAGAAGGCTGGTGACCGCGGCACCGCTCGGTCCGAAGACGAGCTCGGGTGCCTCGTGGGCAACGACTTCTACATTGGCAAAGCCCAGCATGTCGGGTTCCAGCGTCCAGCTTGGCACGCCGCGCACGCGCAGCAGGAGGATGGGCCAGCGCGGAACGCGGATTGCCGTGGTCGGATCGCTCCAGGCAATCACCTCGCGGCTCTCGTGCAGATCGTCGGGCCAGAGTATCGCTCCCACGGAGTAGCGGGCGGCGTCGGAGTCCTTGCTGGGAACCTCGATCGCCATAAATGCCTCGGTCGGCGCGGGCCGATTCCCGCCGCTCATGCCAGGCCATCCAAAGCCGGAGAGGTACTGGTCCCGGTTGCTGCCGCCAGCGATATGGCTTGCGCAGGCTTCGTTTGGCCGAGCTGCGGCCCGCCGAGATCTACGCCGATCGTGTGACGAACTTCTTCGCGGATCTCTGGCGGTGTCGAGCCCAGGGCGATCAGAGGCAGGTCGCTGCGGCCGTACAGATCGA
>JAJYIO010000020.1 GCA_021790035.1 bacterium
GAAGTCGGCGGGCATGCGCTGCAGCTCGCGGCGGTCGTTCAGGCTGTGGCCGAGGGCGACGGCGTGTTACAGTACCCCCATGACAACCCATCCCTTCGCTGTCTGCGCCCTGTCGATGGCTCTGGCGGCCGTGCCGTCGCCCGTTTTCGCCAAGGGCACCGTTCCACACCAGCGGGCTTCTGCCCACCGATCCGCCCTGGCCGGGCCACCGCTCGAGGCCAGCCTCCGGTCCGACCTTCGCGACATGTCGGCCGCCAGCCGATATCCGAACGCCGCCATCGAGCACCTCCTCGAGGACATCCAGGTGACCGTCCACCCAGACGGCACCTACACCGAGACCAAGCGCGAGATCATCCGGATCCTCAACAAGCGCGGGCAGGACGGCTGGTCGGAGGCCCAGGAGGGATACGACAAGGACCACCAGACCCTGCATCTCGACTGGGCTCGCACGATAGAGCCCGACGGGCACGTCTTGCCGGTCGCTCGCAACGCCATCCGGGACGATTCGCCGTTTGCCGATTATCCGACCTACGATCACTACCGCGTCAAGACGTGGACCTTCCCGGCCACCATCCCCGGGTCCATTCTCGACTATCACGTCACCCTCGTGGACCACCGGCCGGCACTCGACCACGATTTTGCCGACGACGATTACTTCTACGACTTCGAGCCTTCTCGCAAGATGGCCTATTCCGTCTCGATGCCGGCCGGGCACGAGCTCTTCTGGCACGTGCACCATGCCGACCCGGCCACGCCCGTCCGGTTCAGCAAGAGCACCATGGGGGGGCGCACGATCTACCGGTGGGAGGTCGACAACCAGGGCTTCACGCTCACCGAGAACTCGATGCCACCCGATGCGGACCTCGAGCCGTCGGTCTGGGTCTCGACGATCAAGGACTGGACAGCCGTGGATAGGTGGTGGCTCAAGGTCAATCATGGCAAGGCCCGGATCACGCCGGCGATCCGCAAGCTGGTCGCCCGCTTGACGCACGGCACGACGGACCCCGATCGCAAGGCCCGTGCCATCTACGACTGGGTAGTCAAGAACATCCGCTACGTGTACGTGGACATGCAATACACGGGCTTCGAGAGCATGTCCGCCAACGACGTCCTGACGCGCCAGTACGGCGATTGCAAGGCGGGCTCGACACTCCTGCTCGCCATGTTGCGGGCGGCGGGCATCAAGGCCCACTACGCGCTACTCGAGACCACGCCCGAGGGCCACCTGGTGACCGACTCGCCGGCCCTGCAGTTCGATCATTGCATCGTGGCCGCCGATCTTCCCCGCGGCCTGACGTTCCTTGACAGCGTCGGCAAGCTGGTTCCCTACGGCACGCTGCCGGCCATGGATCAGGGAGCGCTGGCCATGGTGACGCTTCCCGGCGGTCCCCGCTTCATCAAGATCCCGCTCGCCTCGGCCAGGGCCAACGAGGTCACCGCTCACCAGTCCGTGGCGCTGGGGGTCGGCGGTGAGGCCACGGTATCCGTGACGATCCATTACGCGGGCCTCGCCGCGGCGTCGGCCCGATCGCACTACCAGCAACTTTCCCCCGAGCGTACCCGGCGGAGCTTCCAGGACGCGGCCGCCGACGCCACGTCGGGCGGGCGCCTCCTGTCCTACCACGTCACCGATCCCGAGAAGCTCGACCAGCCCATGGTGGTGCGTTACTCGTACCTGGCCCCCAGCTTTGCGGATCGTGCCGGGGATCTCCTCATCTTCAAGATGCCGGGCTTCGACCCGGGAATGTCGGATTTCGAGCAGGCCCGGCGCGCCTTCCCGATGTGGTTCGACTCGTGCTCGCAGAGCGTGAACCGGACGGTCATCCACCTGCCCTCCGGGTATTCGGTTCGCTACGTGCCCTCCGATGTGAAGGGGGATGCCGCCGGAGTCGAGTTCCTGGGCAACTACCTCGAGGCCGCCGATGCCCTCTCGTTCCGTACGCAGCTGGCATGGAAGGCTCGGGAGATCGCCCCCGGGAATTACCCGGCGGTCCGCACGCTCCTCGAGCGGCGGGAGCTGTTCGGCGAGAGGCTGGTGGTGCTGCAGGCCAGCGGCTCGGCCCGGCCTTGAGCGCTGCAAATCGGCCAGGAACGCCATTTTTCGTCAAGGACTCGGGCAGTCGCCTGCGAAAGTATGCTTCGCTTCGGGTTCTTGCGGGCGCGCTCGGGCTAAATTCAACCTGAGACCAGCTTAGGCGGTCGCGCCGACGGCGATCGAGACCTGGCCGATCTGCTGCACCTTGAACTTGGCCGAGATCTCCGCGAACGAGATGACCGACATCGTCGGGAAGTTGCGATCCACGAGGCCCTTGACATGGGGGCGGACGGCCGGGCTGGTGAGCAGCACGGGATTCTGGCCCTGTGCCGTGGCATCGTTGTAGAGCGTGGCCAGCCGGGCGAGGATGAGCTGAGCGATCTGCGGGTTGAGGGCCAGGGTCGGGCCCTGGGGCCCTTGCTGGATCGCCTGCTGGATCGAACCCTCGACGCCCCCGTCGAGCGTGATGACCTCGATGATGCCCTCGTCGTTGGCCAGGGCCGAGCAGATGTTGCGGGCAAGGGCCTGCCGGATGAGCTCGGTGAGCACGTTCGTGTCCTTGGTCATCTTGCCGAAGTCCGAAAGCTTCTCGAGGATGGTGGCGAGATCCCGGATGCTCACCCGCTCGCGCAGGAGATTCTGCAGTACGCGCTGGACCTCGCCCAGGGCCAGGATCTCGGGCACCAGTTCCTTGACCGTGATGGGGGCTTTCTCCTGGAGGCGATTGAGCATCATCTTGACTTCCTCGCGGCTCAGGATCTCGAAGGCATGCGTGCGCACGACCTCCTCGAGATGGGCGGTGAGGACGTTCGTCGGGTCCTGGATGAGGTAGCCGAGCTGGGCGGCTCTCTGGGCCTCCGCGCCGGCTACCCAGACGGCCGCCTTGTTGAAGGCCGGGTCGACGGTGGGGAAGCCTACGAGCTCCTGCGACGTGTCGGTACTGGCCTGCTGGATCGCCAGCATGTAACCGACCAGCAGCTCCCCGGATGCGACGACGTTGCCCTTGACCAGGATCTGGTAGGCGTTAGGCCGCAGGTTGAGGTTGTCCTTGAACTGGATGCCTGGCATGACGAAGCCCATATCGAGGGCGATCGACACGCGCATCGGCACGACCCGATCCATCAGCTCGCCGCCTAGACCGGGATCCACCAGGGGCACCAGGTCGAGCCCGAGCTCGAGGGTCAAGGGCGGCACCCCCAGCATCTTCATGACATTCTCGGGATTCTTGAGATCCTCGTCGCTCTCCGGCGCGTAGTCGTCGTATTCCTCGCCGGCCATACCGTACTCGGCCGGCCCGCCCTCGGCAGCCGGCGCGTGATCGCGCCGCCAGGCCATGAAGCCCGCGAAAGCGAGCGCTCCGGCCATCGGCAACATCACGAGCTTGGGGAAACCGGGAATGAAGCCGACCATCCCGATCACGAACGATGCGATGCCGAGGACCTTGGGGCTGCCGAACAGCTGGTTCTTGAGGTCGATCGCCAGGTTGTTCTCGGACGCGGCGCGGGTCGTGACGAAACCCGCCGAGATCGAGATGAGGAGCGAGGGGATGAGGCCGACCAGGCCGTCGCCGACGGTGAGCAGGGTGTAGGTCTGCAGCGCCTGGGGAAGATCCATGCCCTTCTGGAACAACCCGATCAGGATGCCGCCGACGATGTTGACGATGATGAGGATGATGGCGGCGATCGCATCGCCCCGGACGAACTTGTTGGCGCCGTCCATCGCCCCGAAGAAGTTGGCCTCGCGCTCGAGGTCCGACCGGCGTTTCTTGGCGGCCTCGGCGTCGATGAGCCCGGCAGCGAGGTCGGCGTCGATCGACATCTGCTTGCCCGGCATGGCATCCAGGGTGAACCGGGCGGCGACTTCTGCGACACGCTTGGCGCCCTCGGTGATGACGATGAAGTTCACCACCACCAGGATCACGAACAGGATGATGCCGACGACGTAATTGCCCCCCACCACGAAGTTGGCGAAGGTAGCGATGACCTTGCCGGCCTCCGCGTTGGACAGGATCGAGCGGCTGGTCGCGACGCTCATGGCCAGGCGGTACAGGGCCATGATCAGCAGGAACGAGGGGAAAGAGGCGAATTCCAGCGGCTTGACGATGTACAGGGCGACGAAGATCGTGATGATCGCGGCGATCAGGTTGGCGACCAGCAGGATGTCGATGGCCCACGTCGGCAGCGGGATGATCAGGATCGTCAAGACGAGGATGACGATCCCCGCCAGGACGAGATCCGGAATGAGCTCCTTGCGGCCCTGAGGCATGGCCTAGCTCACCTTGGGGCTCGCATGCGGCCGGCTACGCGGGCACGCCGAGCTTACGCCGGAGAGTCTGGGACACCATGCGCTGGCTCATCGCCGGCAGGCTGGCCCCCTGCGAGAGGCGGCCGAATACCTCCTGCTGGATCTCCGGCGGCATGTTGGCAATGACCGCCTCCGCGAAGTTGCTGTCAAGCTGCCCGAGCACACCGGCAGCCGTCGCCGGGCGCTCCTGGGAAAGGAGCTCGGCGACCTGCTCGGGAGCGACCTCGTAGAGGAAGTTGAAGGGACCCTCCTGCGGGCCTCCCGAGGGGGGCGGGGCGAAGCCGCCCGCCTGGCCGTAGGATTCGGCCCCGTAGGGCTGCCCGCCAAGCTGCTGGGCTCCGTAAGGATCCGCGCCGTAGCCGCCGGTCGGCTGCCCCAGGCCCGGGATCTGATCGGGCGCGAATCCGCCCAGAGCCGAGGCCTGATCGAAGCCGCCGGGCAGCGAATCGGCCTCGAGCGACGACGTGAGGGCCTCGAAGGGATTCTCGGCCGGGCGACGCCTCCGGGCGATGACGCTGATGATCAGCGCGAGCAGCAGGACCACGCCACCGATGATCCAGACCCACTTCCAGCCGAGCGAGGGGCCCTTGAGCTTGAGGGGTTTCTTCTGGTTGGCGAGCTGCTGCTTGAGGGAATTGAAAAGTGAATTGTCGAAGTGGACGCGATCGACCGTGACCTGGTCGCGACGCGCCGGATCGGCACCAGCTGCCGTGGCGATGAGATTCTGCAGGATGGGGAGCTGGTCGGCGGCGACCGTATCGGGGACCATCACGGCGATGCTCATCCGCTTGATGCCGCCCGACGCGGGTTGTTCGATCTGCTGGGACGTGTTGAAGGCCGCCTGGTCGGTCTCGTAGTGCTTCGTCACGGGACTCGTGACGGGTGCCCCACCGGTGCCCAGCGGCACGGCCGGATAAGTAGGCATGTTGGCAGCGGTCCCTACCGGGCCGCCCGGCTGGCCTGCGCTCGAGGTCTGGTTCTTGACCGTGCGATCGGCGGGCAAGGGGACGCCGTTGGCCGTGACGGGCGCCTCGAGCACGTTGCGGATCACCCGGTGGCTGAAGTCGAGCTCGAGATCGACCTCGACGACGGCCTTGCCGGGGCCCAGGAGCTTGTCCAGCATGCCCTGCAGGCGGTTCTGGAGGTCGATCTCCATGCCCTGGGTGATGCGGTTCTGCTCATCGATCTCCTTCGACAGCATGGCATCGCCCCCGTTGGCGCCGCCCGCGTTGGACTCCATGCCGCTCGAGAGGAGGTTGCCGTTGTTGTCGACGATCGTCACGTTGTCCACGGTCTCGCCCGGCACGGCCGAGGCGATCATGTGCTGGATGCCTTCGACCTCGTTGGTCGTGAGCTGCTGACCCGGCTGCATCTTGACCATGACGCTCGTGGTGACGGGCTTCTTCTCGGACTGGAACAACGAGTCTTGCGGCATGTTGACCAGGACGGCCGCGTCCTGGACGCCGTTCACCTTGCGGACCCACCGGGTGAGTTCGCCCGACAGGCCGCGAATGTACTCCATCCGCTTGTCGAAGTCCGTCGAGATGAAGTTCTGCTTGTTGAAGATCTCGAGGCCTTGCTCGGCGGGGTTCTTGGGAACCTGTGCCTCGCCGAGGGCGATGCGGGCCTCGGGCTCCTTGTCCTTGGACACCATCAGGGTGCCATCGTCGGAGATGTCGAACTGCGTGATGTGGGCAGCACCCAGCGCGGCGGCGGCCTCATCCTGTTCCTTCTGGTCGAGGTGCCGGAAGATGGTCACGTAGCCCTTGTCTCGACCCTTGTTCTGGCCCTGGGTGTTGCCCCCGCCGCCGTGGAACGCCATGACCAGGGTGACCAGGAGCGCGAGCACGACGAACAAAGCCCCGCCGGCGGCGATCAGGCGCTGCTGGGGGCTGAGGTTGGCGAGGAGATTGCCCATCTAGGGCACCTAGACCTGCATGTTCATCAAGGTGGTGAAGTCCTGGGCCATGCGGGTGGTGATGCCGCTGGCGAGGTGGATCATCGTCGAGTCCTTGGCGTACTCGATCATCACGGTGTGGGGATCGATGTTCTGGCCGAGGGCCATGTCGAGTGCGGAGGTGCGGGCCTTTTGATCTTGCTCGTCGACCTGGTCGATGGCGTTCTTGAGAACGTTCGAGAAGTCGTCGCCGACGCTGGGCTGCGTGGCCTGCGCCTGGCCGAACCCCTGGAACTCGGCGTTGAACTTGTTCATCCCGGGCATCGGCAACTGCGGGCTGGCCAGGAGCTTGGAGAGGTCTCCGAAGGCTCCGTGCGTCTGCCCGATCGAGTTCAGCCCGGGCAAGGACGTGTAGTTGATCAGCATCGTCAGTCTACTTTCCGATATCCATGGCCTTGTTGGACATGTTCTTGAGGGCCGAGATCACCGAGGTGTTGGCGTCGTACGTCCGCTCGACCGTGATGAGGTCGACCATCTCGTTGACGGGATTGACATTGGGCATCAGCACGAAGCCATTCTTGTCGGCGGCCGGATTGCCCGGGTCGTAGCGACGCTGGAATGGCGACTGGTCGTATGCGATGCCGGTCATCTCGACCCCCGCGGGCTGGCCGGTGTGCTGGTCGAGGATCTCGGAGAAGACCGGGACGCGGCGACGGTAGGGCCCACCCTCCGGCGTCTGGGTGGTCTGCGAGTTGGCAAGGTTGTTGGCGATGATCTCGAGCCACATGCGGTCTGCGGTCAGTGCGCTGCCACCGACGTCGAAGACACTCATCATGCCCATGGGAAACCTCCTTGCGCTCCCGGCCAGAGCAGGGCTCTTCCCGGAGTGCCGGCAGACCGCCGTCTGCCAGGCCTCTGCTGGCGAGGAATCGGTGGGGCTTGCAGACAAGCGGCCACCTGCGGCTCCTATACCCGTCTTCGAACGATTCGATAAGCAGTGCCGAGCCTATTTAACGCGCGCTGCGCCCGATTGTTAAAGCGACCGGGCCATCTGCCGGGGTGGGCGCCGCCGCCGCGCCGCATCCGGCGGCCGATCGCCGTCGCGCCCCGAGGGCCTCAAGGCGTCGCGTAGACCGTGCCACCCGAGCTCACGAACACGTGGCCCTGGGCGGTCAAGACCTGATCGACCCCCGCGGAGAACGACGCCCACGGAATCCATGGTCCTCCCGCGATCGGGCGGATATCGATCAAGCCATCGCTACGCGAGAGGTACAAGGAGCTGGCATCGCCTGCGATGTCGTAATGCGCGGTGACGGGGGAAGGCCCGAACGGTAGCGGGGTGGAAATTCCCATCTGGCCATTATCCAGCGTGACGAGCGCGGGGGACGTCTCGGGATCGGTCAGCAGGTAGGCACCCGCAGGAGTCCAGAAGCCGATCGCGTCGGAGAACGTGCTGGCGAGGGTCAAGCTCGGGGGCGAGACCGCGGTCGGGAGCCGGTAGACGTAGATCGATATCGTGCCCGATCCTGACGGGAGCATTCCACTGATGTCCTGGAATCCGGCCCAGGCGATCCCGGGATTGCCGGGCTCCACCAGGGCGCCCGCCGGGATCTCGGAATCCGGGCCCGTGATCGCCGCCGAAGCCGAGGCCCACTGTCCCGACGCGACATCCAGGCTGTCGAACTGGACGGAGCCGGCACTCGGCGCGGAGTTGCCGCCCAGCGCGGTGGTGCCGTCGTAGTACAGGACCTGCGGGAAGACACTCGGCGCGGCGGAGCTGAGCGGAGGTACCGGCTTGGCGTTGCCGCCGGTCGAGAACCAGGGGGTCTGGGATGAGGAGAAGAGGGACACCCCCGGGGCGCCACTGGAATCTCCGACGCCCGTGACCGTCGTCCCGTCCGGCAACACGGCGGGAGCCCACTGGGCCCCCGCGATCGCCGTGCCCTCGTCGATCTGTGCGACGATCGACTGGGAGGCGTTGTAGAGGTTGGCATAGAGGGTCTTGCCGTCCGAGCAGAGATCCGAGATGGACCAGGTGGCGCCGCTGACCAGCACCTGAGGCAGCGCGACGAACTGCGGGCCCGGAGGCGGTGTGGCCTGGACGGGGGCGGCCTCGGGGGCCTGTGCGATTTCCTGGGAGATCGGGGCCTCCTCCTGCAGGACGATAGTCGGCGTCACCGCCGCTGCCGCCGCGCTGATCGCCGCGATCGGATCGGACGGCGGCGGAGCGCTCACGACTCCATCCATCACCGCGTGCATCCCCGCCATGAAGGCCGGAACCGGAGCCCCGCCGGCCTGCATGCCATCGGCCATCGCGCCGCGGGCCAGGACGGACGAGGTCTTGGTGACCTTGGCCAGGATGCTGTCGAAGGACGGCGCCTGGGTGAACGCAGACAGGTTGTCGAGACGCTGTGCCAGCTCCGAGACCTTGGAACGGCTGGTGAGCGCGACGAGATCCGCTAGTTCGCGCGATCGGAAACCCCGGAAACCCGTGCGAACGTTGAATTGCGTGCGCACGCCGGCGGCCAGGGCCTCCGAGAACATGATCGCCGTGGTCGAGGGCGTGAGGTCGATCGTCTGGGCTCCGGACTGGTCTGGCGCCAGCGGGGCGGGGGCGGCGAGGAATCCGACGATCTGGCCTCCGCTGAACTCCGTGGCCTGGACCACGATGGCCTTGCGCACGGTACTCGACGGGAGCGAGAAGGTGTAGTGGCCGTGTGCATCGGTGTCGACGGCGGCCACCCGCGTTCCGGTATCGGAGTCGATCGCCTCGACGAGAACCGACGGCATGGTGGCTTGAATGCGAAAAGGGGAGGCGTTGGTGAGCGGACTGGCATTGGTCAGCTGGACCGGAGCCAGCGG
The DNA here is from genome assembly GCA_021790035.1 of bacterium. Classification (GTDB taxonomy): domain Bacteria; phylum Cyanobacteriota; class Sericytochromatia; order S15B-MN24; family VGJW01; genus JAJXWQ01. The sequence goes on from JAJYIO010000020.1 coordinate 9,099, forward strand.
TGAGGCGTTGGTCAGCGGCGAGGCATTGGTCAGTGGATCGGCGTTGGTCAACGGGGATGCGTTGGTCAGCTCGGTGATCGGCGTCTGCCCGACGCGCACCGTGCCGCTGAAGTCGACCGTCGTCGCGGTCGAGACGGGGGTCTTGCTCGTCGTCGAAACCTTGGCGTGCGGGCAACCGGCGACCAAGAGCGAGACGCAGGACAGGATGACGAGACGGCGATTCACGGCTGGAGACCCTATCTGAGAGGTCGGCGCCTACTTGGCATCGATGACGAACTTGATGTCCCGGTACTCGGAGGCGACCCACTCCGTCTCGGTCTCGAACTCCTGCACGGTCTTGGCCAGGTCGCCCATCTCCTGTTCGATGGAGACGGAATTGCCATCGGCGCGCTGTGGCAGGGAGTCCGTCGTGATCGACGGGGCCCAGGTCTTGAGCAAGGCGGTGGGATCCGGGATCGGACCATTCGAGGGGTTGTTGGGATTGACCGGAATCTGGGACTCCTCGATCGCGTCCCTGAGGGAGTCCTCGAACGGAACGCTCTGGCGCCGGTAGCCCGGCGTGTTGATGTTGGCGACATTGTGGGCCTCGGCCTGGAAGCGCAACGCCAGGCCATCCATCGCCCGTTCGACGCCCGAAAGCTCCCGACTGAACAGCAAGGCCGGTCCCTCCGAGGCGGATCATACCCTGCTTCCGCGCCGACTATTCGCGTCGAATGGCGAGGCAGAAATTTGGGTTCTCCCTCGCCAGTTCGGGCAGTGACGCGAGGGAACCCGACGGTCTACGCAGGGGCTCCGGCTATCCGCCCAGCGGAGCCCAGAGACTGCCCGACGTGCCGGGCGCCTTCCCCCGGAGGCCCGAAAGGACGTACCTGACGATACCGGCGATGATCGCCTGGTCCGACTTCGCGCCGGCGGCGTCCCCCAGGCGCAGCCGGAGGGCGGCCCGGGACTTGCGGGCGTCCAGGTACCCGGGCCAGATCTTCAGCGCGATGCCGAACTCCTTCTCGGCCGTCTTGAGCTTGCCTTGGGCCTCGTCCTGCGATGCGATGTGGAACCAGAGGAAGGGATCGTAGGGGTGTTCCTGCAAGAGGTGGGTGTAGGCCTGGTGCGCCTGCGCCGGGATGTCGCCTTGCAGGTGATAGATCCAGTAGCCGTCCGCGTTGAAATCCGGACGCCGGTAGGCCAGCCAGAGGAAGCCCGGGTCGCGGAGGAGGAAGTTGGGGTCGAATGCGTACCAGCCAGGGCGAGGTAGACCTGAAGACCCTTCGACCGACCGATCGAGCTTGAGTCCGTAGATGCGCGGATCGATCCGGCCACCGAGCGCTCCGTAGCCGATGCGATCCAGCTTCAGGTGCTTCATCTCGGCCTTGAGGGCGAGGAGCCCCTCGCCCCAGCTGACGTTCGAGTCGTCCAGATAGGCGATGGTCGGGCCGGGCAGGAACTCGTCGAAAGACCCCCCGAGATCCGGCCAGGCGCGGCCGGCGTCCACCAGGCCCCAGAGGGCCAGAACCACGAGCAGGGCGCGGCCTCGCCGGCCCATCCTGGCGAAGGCCCGGCCCGACAGCCAGGCGAAGATCGGCACGACCGGCAGGATGTAGCGAACTCCGATGTCGTCCGCCTTCCAGCTCATCAAGGCGAAGACGAGGATCGCGCCCCCCACAAGCGCGAGGCCGTCCCAGACGTCGGGCGCGAGACCGGCCTTGCTCCGGATCGCCCTGCCGACCGACACCGCCAGGGCGCCCATCCCGACGATCTGCGCGACCAGCAGGGGAAACGGCGTCTTGAGGAGCCAGGCCATGATGAAGTACTGCGGGTAGACGCCGTACTGGACGTGCCCCATGAGGTAGCGGAGGAAGAAGACCAGGTGGTTGGCGTTGATGCCCGACATTCCGCCGATATAGCGCAGCGGTCCGGTCCAGGACTCGTAACAGGCCATCAAGACGACGACGGGCCCTACCGCACAGGCCGCCAGGGCGACCGACCAGTCTCGCCAGCTGGGCCGGGCCCGGCTCGAGAACAGGAACGCGAGGGCCTGCAGGAGCATCATCGGGGGCAGGATCAGGCACGAATCCTTGGACGCGACCGCCAGGCCCAGCACGAGCCCCATGATCGAGGCCCGCTTCCAATTGGGCCCGGAGAGCCACTTCCAGGCGGCATAGAGCGTAAAGAACCCCAGGGCCGCCGCGGGCATGTCGGTCGTGACCCAGCGCCCGTGATCGAGGATCTCGGGATTGGCGCCCAGCAGCAGGGTCGAGAAGACCCCGGCTCCCAGCCCGAAGACCTCGGAGACCCACCACCCGGTCATGAACAGGAGCAAGCCCGTCAGCATGGCCATCGGCAAGCGCGCCCAGGCCACCATCGGCACGAGAATGGCCTTGTTCATGGCCAGGAATTTCCACCCGAAGGCCCACTCGTCGTCCTCTTTCCAGGCAGTGGACGGGATCGGCGCCTTGGGATGGAACGCGAGGAGTGGCAGGGCGCAGACGAGCTTGGCCAGCGGCGGATGTTCGGGATTGAGACGGAAGTCTCCGGTGCGCAGGTAGCTGTAACCGGCCGGGAGGTGCGCAGCCTCGTCGGACGTCACGGACTGGCCCCAGGCGCTCCACCAGACGAGTGCGGCGCAAATCAAGGCCATCGCCGCCAGGACGCCTATCCGGACGGAGCGGGGCGCCTTGCCTCGAAAAGATGTGGCGGGGGGCTGGAGCTGCTCGAGCATCGAGGGATTTTAGAGCGCCGGGTGGCCGGAAGGCAAAGCACCCCGGCCGGGCCTGGCCCCGGGGACCTTGAACAGGGCCAGGTGCCGGCCCGGGGTGACATAGATCATCCTCGCCCAGCTCGGATCGCGGGCGAACGAGCGGTCGAAGGCCAGCCTCACGACGTCCTCGCTGCCCTCGATCAAGGGCTCGCCGACGACGTATCGCACCTTGAGGCGCTCGAGCGCCGACTTCAGGTCCGCGGCGCCGATGGGGGTGGGGACGGCGGGGCGATGGGCATACAGCCAGAGGGTGGCCGGACGCACCGTCGCCACGACGCGGCCAGCTGGCACCATCCGGTCGATGGCCGCCATCAGGGCCCAATGTTCTGGCAAGAAGTCGTCGAACTGGCGCCCTTCGCTCACGACGGGCGCCACCGCGCCGGGCCAGCTGGCCAGCGCGGCGAGGAGCCAGATCCCCCACACGAGGAGCCTTCTGGTAGGGACCATCCCGCCAAAGGCCCTCACGAATCCCCAGACATAGGCCGGCGCGGCCGGCAGGAGGAGCCGCCCCACCAGATCCACACCCATCCCGGCAAACCCTGCGGACCAGGCGATCGCCACGATGACTGCCATGCCCGCGTACAGGCGGGCAGCCAGTTCGGTCGCACTGGCCCGGCGCCAGCCTGCCCACAGGCCGTAGAGGCAAACGAGAGTCACGCCCGCGCCGACCGTCATGGTCCAGGTACCGGGCGGATCGAGGGGGTACCCCCGGATGAAGGCCGGAAGTACGAAGCTCGAGACGCCCGCTCCGAAGGCCAGGAGCGCGGTTGGCGCCAGGGCCGCGGCATTCCAGCTAGAGATCTGCGTCGCATAGTCCGTCGCACCGTGGTGGAGCGAAAAAATCAGCCAGGCGACCGTCGAGCCACCCGTCGTCGCCCCGAGCAGGAGGGCCGGGCGCCATCGGTGGTGCCAGACCAGCGCCGCGACCATGGCGATCAGGAGCGCCAGGACGGCGTAGCGCGTGAGGATTGCCAGCCCGATCGCGGCGCAGGTTGCCGCCCACCACCGCCCTGCGGCCGAGCTACCTCGGGCCCGTTCGGCCTTGGCCATCGCGATGAGGCCTATCCAGCCGAGCAACGCGGCCAGCACGTCGCTCATCACGGCTCCCGAATACCGCAGCGCCAGAGGATGCAAGGCGACCAGCGCCTCGCCGGCGACCGCCTGCCAGGGCGGCAGGCCGCCCACGATCCGCAAGGCCAGGTAGGTCGCGACCGCGAACGCGAAGAAGAAGGCCAGGCACTCGACCTGCATGGCGATGACCGGGAGCCGGGGCGAAGCCGGGCCGCCCGGCCCGGATCGGGTCAGCATCCATGTCGGGGCCAGCAGCAACGGTAAGAGGGGCGGAAATCTCGATGCCACCTGGAGTACGGGGCCGAAGGGATAGGTGTAGCCGAGGTGGTGTGCCAGCGCCCACGCCGAGGTGGCGTACAGGGAATCGTCGTTGTAGCGGCCGACGAACCCGAAGGGTGTGACCACGGCGCCCAGCGCCACGGCCAGCGCGGCCACGATCCCTGCTACGAAGTTGGCTGCTGGCGCCCGGGCGCTCACAAGAAACTCCCCTTCGGGGCAGTGACTTGCAGGGGGCCTTGCCCCCCGCAAACT
>JAJYIO010000495.1 GCA_021790035.1 bacterium
GACCACCGCAGGTTGCAGCGGTGCCATCAAGATCCCGCCGATGGCCATGGCGCAGACGGCCGCGATGTCGAGCGCAGAGGCCAGGAGCATCCATCCGCTCGGCAGCGAGTGCCAGAAATGCCCCCGTTCGCGCAGCAGGTAGATCGCCCCCTGACCGGTGAAGACGAGGAGCAAGAAGACCAGCGTCCGGAGTTCCGGCAATCCCAGGCGCTGGCGCCCCCAGAGGAAGATCCCGAACTCGAGGGCCATCACGAGGGCGGCCATGGCCAGCCCGATCCGCATCAGCGGACGGACCCTCCAGCGATCGGGACGCGCAGAAGGGCGGACGCGGTCGGTCGCCAGCGACATCGTCACGAAGTCATTGGTGAAGAGGAGAAGGACGATGAGCAGCGGCGTGGTGACGATGTCGCCGGTCAGCAGGAGTGCCAGGGTCAAGAACATGGCGATCTCGAAGGTCTTGAGGATCTTGTTCAGGGTGTAGGTCAGCATGCGCTGGTAGATCCGCCGGCTCGTCGCGATGAGAGTCGCGATGCCGGCCAGTCCCGCGGAGGTCAAGACGATGCTGGCCGCCGCCTTGGCAACGTCCGTCGCGCTCTCCACGGCGATTCCGACCTCGGCCTGCTTGAGCGCTGGTGCGTCGTTCACGCCATCGCCCGTCATGCCAACGGTGTGGCCGCCCTCTTGCAGGGAGCGGACCAGGTGGAACTTGTCCTCGGGCAGGATCCCGGCGAAGACGTCGCATTCGGTCGCCGCGGCGATGGGATCGGCCCGCAGCCGCGCCGGTTCGCACAACCGGCCCCCGATGCCCACCATCCGGGCCACTGCGCTGGCAGTGGGAGCCGAATCGCCGGTCAGCATCATCACGCGGACCCCGGACGCGGCGAGGCGCTCGAGCTGTTCGGCGGAGTCCGGCCGCGGAGGGTCCGCAAGGGCCAGCAGGCCGGCCAGGCGAAGCCGACCGGGCTCCCCGGCAGCCACGGCGAGGACGCGGTGGCCGCCCGAGGCCAGGGCGGCGGCATCCTCTTCCAGGCTGGCGATGGGTGGGCAGAGCGAGGCAACCACCGTGTGCGCCCCCTTGGCCACGGCCAGAAGGCGTCCTGATTCGCGCACGGTAGCCTCGGAGCGCTTGGTCGCGGGATCGAAGGGGATGAAGGCGAGGCGATCGCTCGCCAGACTTCCGGCACGCTCCAGGATCGCCAGATCGATCGGATCCTGCGTCGCCGCATCGCTGGCCAGTGCCGCCAGACGCAGGACGCCTTGCTCCGAATGAGGCGGATAGGGATGAATCCCGCTCACCTCGAGGTGGTTGCGGGTGATCGTCCCGGTCTTGTCGCAGCAGAGGACATCGACCGCCGCGGCCTCCTCGATGGCAGAGAGGCGTGGAACGAGGATGCCATCGCTGGCCAGCTCCAGAGCGCCGAGGGCGCTCGCCAGGGTGAACGTCGCCGGCAGCGCCACTGGAATCGACGCCACCAGCACGATCAGAGCGAACGGGAGAACCTGCCAGAGGGAGAGCCCGGCCCAGAACGAATAGGCCAGCACGCCCGCGACCAGGACCGCGTCGAAGTACAGGAGCCCTTCCACGATGCGGAACACCAGGCGCTGCAGGTGGCCGATGCTCCGGGCGGTCCGCACCAGCTCGGCGGTCCTGCCGAAATGGGTCCGCGCTCCGGTGGCCACGACCTCGCCCGAGGCTTCACCGCGCTTGACCAGCGTTCCGGCATAGGCCGTCGCCCCGGCCGCGGCCTCGACCGGCTGCGCCTCACCGGTCAGCATCGACTGATCGAGGAGGATCTCGGGGCCGTCGAGGAGAGTGTCCGCCGGCACGATGTCACCCATCCTCAGGTGAACGACGTCCCCTGGCACCAGGTCACGGGCCGGCAGCCGTTGCCACGCGCCGTCTCGCAGCACCCGTGCCTTGATTTCCAGCTTCTGGCGGAGCAGATCGAGGGCCGTCTGCGCTCGGGTCTCCTGGAAGAAGGCGAGCCCCGCGTTGAAGACCAGCAGCGCACCGATGATCCCGGCCTCGAGAATTCGCCCCAGCAGGAGCTCGAGAAAGATCGCCCCTTCGAGCATCCATGGAATCGGGGCCCAGAATTTTCCCGCCAGGGCGACCCAGGGTCGTGGACGCTCTTCCGCCACGGCGTTCGAACCGTAGCGGGCGAGGAGGGTCCGTGCCTCTTCCGCCCGAAGTCCGCAGGCGCGATCCGTCGGCATCGCCGGTCAGTGTAAGCTTGCGACCGTCGCAGGTCGTCGGTCTTTCTGCCAGGCTTTCCCGTGAGTTACCCACCGGCTGCGCCGACACTCTTGAATGAAACGCCACCTGCCGAGCGGGGCTACGCAGCAGCTTGCCCGCAGCGGGGGGCGAGTTTGAGAGGGGCGAAGGGCCCCTCTCAAGTCACTGGTGCGCAGCCGGAGAGAAGAGTTTCCTGTGAGTCCCCCACCGGCTGCGCCGACAGCGTTGAACGAAACGCTACCTGCCGAGCGGGGCTACGCAGCAGCTTGCCCGCAGCGGGGGGGGGAGTTTCTTGTGCGCTGCCCGCTCGCAGTTAGCCGGGGTCGGGAGCGCGAGGCCCGTCAGGAATGGACCGGCAGGCGGTCGGCTGAACGCGGTGTGCCGACCGCGGGCCCGCGCCCGGAGCGAATCCGCACGTGACTTCGCCCGGCGCCCTTGGGCAGGACCTCGATCTGCGCCCCGATGCGCTCGG
>JAJYIO010000496.1 GCA_021790035.1 bacterium
GGGGCCCGAGGCCACGCCATGAGTCAGCCGCGCAGCGACCGGACCCGCCGCCCGGGGGCGCCAGGCCGAGCTGCAAGCTCGGTTTCGGCTTTCGGGATCGCGGCTTCGGGGCTTTGGGCCCTGGGGATCCTGGGCCTGGCTGGCTGCTCGGGCGTCGCCGGGGAAGCGGGGGCGGCGGCATCCCGCGGCGCCGCGGACGGGACCCTGCAGGTCCACATCGAGGCCCTGCCCGCCGTCCAGTCGCTCGAGGCGGCGATCGCCGACGTCAAGTTCGCCATCAGTGGACCCGACATCCCGGCGGGAACTCCGGTCGTGGACGTCCCCCGCTCGGCTTTCCAGGCCGGAGCTGCCGTGGCTCACTGGGATGACCTTTTACCCGGTCCGGTCCAGATCCAGGCGCAGGTCTTGGACTCCGCGGGCGACCTGCTGGCGCAGGCTTCGGGAAGCGCGACGATCGTCACCGCCCAGACGGCCCAGATGGCGCTTTCGGTCGTTCCGGATACCGGCTCGCTGCAAATTTCGGCCAACCTGTCGGCTTTCACCCAGCCTGCCAGCTTGAGCCTGTCCTTCGGGGGCGTGCCGCCTCATTCCTGGCAAGAGCAGTCACCGCTGGCCATCGCGCAGATCGACCCGTCGGCCGTCCTCCTCGACGGGACGCTGTTCCTGGTGGGCGGGGACTTCAACTACGAGTTCGAGCGCTACGACTTTGTCGCGCAGACCTGGTCGGCCGAGCTTTATCCCGAGGATTCCACCACCGAGACGCTTCTCGGCCAGGCCGGGGTCCTGGGCGATCGGATCGTGGTCGTCGGCCGGGATCTCGAGACGATCGGGATGCCAGAGGACGCCTCGCCCGTGTTCCTCGATCCCTTCGCCCAGCCGGCGATCCTCGAGGAGCCAGCTCCGGCCGCAGACGCCAATCTCGCGGATTTGCAGTCGCCCCGCACCGCGGTCGGCGTGGCCTCCGACGGTCAGACGCTCTACATGCTGGGCGGTACCAGCAAGCGCAACGTGAAGGGCAGCAGCGCCTACGTGTACGTCACGCTGGGGTTGCTCGAGACGCTGTCGGACTCCACCATGCAGTGGGAGGCCAAGGATCCGATGCCGACCCCTCGAGCCAGCCTCGGAGCGGCTCTGCTCGGGGGCAAGCTCTATGCCGCCGGGGGATTCCAGTGGACCGGCACGGCGGCGACGGATCCGGTCCTGAACCAGCCCGGCATCACGGCCGCCAGCGCGCAGATGACTCCGACGAGCGCGTTCGAGGTCTACGATCCGGCGAGCGATGCCTGGACCGAGCTGGCCCCCATGCCGACCGCACGGTACGGACTCTCGCTCGTCGCGGCCAGCGGCCGCCTCTATGCGATCGGGGGCACCGATGGCAGCTCGCCCGCGCTTGCCACGGTGGAGTCCTACGATCCGACCAGCGGGACCTGGCGCACGGAACCCTCGCTGCCGGTGGCCCGATCGCTGGCCGGGGCCGTCGCCCTCGGGGATCAGATCCTCGTGGCGGGCGGCGTGGGCACGGATGGCCGGGCCCTGAGGTCGGTCGAGGTCTACAACACGGAGGCGCTGCCGTGAAGACTCCCGCAGCGCGCGTTCTTCGATCGCATCCCGCACCTTCCGCGCCGGGAGGCACGGGACTCGGCCTGGCAGTTTCTGGCTTGCTGGCAGCCCTGCTGTTCGGCTGCGCCGTGGCGCGATCGACGCTCCCGCTCCCGGTGGCTGGCTACTCGGCCGGTTCGGCGACGGCTCAGGCTTCCGGCGCGACCGGATCCGCGGCTGCCAGCTCCCCGGTCTTCGTCGATCGTCCCCCCGTGGCGCTCGGCACGACGTCCGAGTTCGCCCATGCCATCATCGTGGGGCTCGACGGTACGGCCAGTCCGCCGGTGGATCTGGGGCCCTACGGTCCTGCGACCGTGCTGGGCGAGGTCGATTTTTCTCATCGCTACGTGCTGCTGGGGCTGGACGACGCGACGGCCGATCCCGCGGCAGCCGCTCCTGCGGTGGCGCGGCTGGCCGGGGTGATCTCCGCCCAGCCCGATCGCGTGGTCCACATGCAGGCGGCCCCTCCCACCAACGACCCGCTGCTGACGACTCAATGGTCCTACGGGGCGAACGTCGCCAACGTCTATGGCGAATGGTCCGTGCTGGATGCCCTCGGCGGCACTACCGTGGCCAGCACGACCGTCGCCGTCCTCGACACGGGCGTCGATCCCGGCCATCCCGACCTCCAGGTGCTGCCCGGGTTTGACGCCACGCAGCAGCTGACCAGCGGGCAGAACGTGGCAACGGGCTCCTTCGATCCCACGGCCGAGGACCACGGCACCGCGGTGGCCGGCGTGATCGGGGCCAAGAAGAACAACGGCATCGGTGCGGCCGGCATCATCCCCGGCGCGGCGATCCTCCCGATCAAGATCTCGGGCCCCGCCAACAGCGCCACCGATTTCGACATCCTCCAGGGGCTGTCGATCGCCTCCTATTACGGTCGCCCCGATTCGCCCTATCCCAACCTCGTCGATCCGGCCGGCACCAAGGTGCGCGTCGTCAATCTAAGCTTCGGCGGGGGATTTGGCGTATCTGCCGCGTACGACGACGCCTTCAAGTTCCTGCACGATCGAGGCATCGTGACGACCGTTGCGGCTGGAAACGACGGCGGCCCGGTGGAGATGCCGGCAACGAGCCCGTGGTGCATCGCGGTCTCGGTCACCA
>JAJYIO010000497.1 GCA_021790035.1 bacterium
AGCCAGATGAGCGCCCCGTAGGCCCTGATCAGCTGGCCGCCCGTTGCCCGGGGCAGTGCGGACCCGGCGAGAAGTTGAAGTGGTTCAACAACCTCGGGTCGTTTGGCGGGGGCAGCATATGCGTCCCGGACAACTGGTGAACCCGTGAATTCCCTGGCCCCCTCCCTGCGGCCTCCTGTCGGCCCCCGCTCGCCGTGCGACCCCGCCCGAAGGCGGAAAGGAAAAGTATGATGGGATCGCAATGGCCCCCGCGTGGAGGGGCGTTTCCTCGGCGGGAAGGAGGCGAAATGGAAAGCCCTCTAAACCCTCGCTCGGTCACGGGCGTGGTCAACCTTCTGGTCGAGGGCCTACTCTGCTCGGTTGGGGCTGCGATTACCATCGTGTTCTGCACTCTGGCGAGGCAGGATGGAGGGGCGGGGTTCGGGTTTGACCTCGCGATCCGTGGTTCCGCTGTCGCAGCCGCTGTCCTCTTGGTCCTTTTGGCGCTCGTCGCCCTTGGCCGCATCGCCTTGGGCATTGCGGGGGCGGAGGACGCGGGCGCGCTGCGATTGCGAAGGCTGCTGCGCCTCGGCACGGGGGGGGCTTTCACGCTGTTCTACGAGTTCGCCATGCTCGCGCGGATCTGGCTGGTCTTTAGGGCCGGGAATTACCTTGGCGCTGCCCTCGGGACGCTCTTGTACGCGACCCCGGCGCCCCTGATGTGGCTGGGTATCTTCATGAACTGGCGCCTCGACAACGCCATCGCGGCAGTCATCCGGGGCCGCGGTCGAGCGTCCGGCGAATTACCTGGTCGCTCCGCACGCTGACCCCAGGTCTGCAGTTCGCCCGGGGATATGCGGTGCTGGAGCCCCCCCATGTAGCCAGATGAGCGCCCCGTAGGCCCTGATCAGCTGGCCGCCCGTTGCCCGGGGCGGTGCGGAGCGTTAAGGCGGACATCCGTGTCATTTTGCCACGCGGGGCGCAGGATGAAAGGGGGGAGCCGATCCTGCCTCGAAATGTCGATCCGAGCGCGATCTGGAGACTGTTAATCGAGATTTAAGGCGCGTCCGCCCGCCCGCTCGCCGATAAGCCCAGAGGAAGGTAGCGAGGGGTCGAGATGCGTGTGAATGGATCGCTTGGGGTCCGTTGGCTGACCGAGGCCGCGGGGCCGACCGCACGCGCGATCCGGCTGTCGCGCAAGACCTTCGAGACTCTCGGGACGCTGGCCCTGGCCGCGACCATGACGGCCTGCACGCAGTCCATCGCCGGTATCGAGACGTCCCTGGCCAGATCCTCCACCGCGCCTGCGGGGATTCTCGCCAGTCAGGTCGCCCCGCCGGCGTCGGTCAACATGAGCCTGGTCCTGGCCGGGACGGAGAGCAAGGGCCTGCAGAAGGCCGCCCCCGTGCAGTTGCCGGTCTCGTCGGTCCAGGCCGCCCCGGACGAGGTCGTGGTGCAGTTCAAGGATGGCCAGGTCCACTCGATTCCGGGCGCGACGCTGGTGCGCACGATGTCGTTGCCGGGCACGGCGGTGTTCAAGACGGCGTCCGGCGGCTTCTCGGTCCAGAACGTCAACTCCTGGATGCAGGATCCGGACATCACCTATGCCGAGCCTGACTACCGGCTCAAGGCGCTGGGCGATCCCGACGGACCCACCGATCCCCTGATGAAAAAGGAGTGGGGATACTACCAGATCCACGCGGATCAGACCTGGAGCGCCGGCTACCGTGCGACCTCGTCGGTCCTCGTCGCCGTCGTCGACACCGGGGTCGACTACACCCACCCGGACCTCGCGGGTGTCGTCGTCAAGGGGCCGAACCTCGTGGCGGGCAACTCGGATCCGATGGACGACAACGATCACGGCACGCACGTGAGCGGGATCATCGGCGCTGTCGCCGACAACGGCCAGGGCATCGCAGGCGTGGCCTCCGGGGTCAAGATCTACGCGATCAAGGTCCTGGACAGCACGGGCTCGGGCGACGAGGACGTCGTGGCCCAGGGCATCATCGATGCGGTCAACGCCGGGGCCCGGGTCATCAACCTCTCGCTGGGCGGCCCGGACGACGTCCTGGCGCTCCACCAGGCGATGCAGTACGCCCAGCAGCACGGCGCCCTCTGCGTCGTGGCGGCGGGCAACGACGGTTCGGACGGCGCGAGCTATCCGGCGTCGTATCCGGAGGCGTTCGCCGTCGGCGCGACCAACCCCGACGATTCGCGGGCCTACTTCTCGAACGACGGGCCCTACGTGGCGATCGCCGCCCCCGGCACCCAGATCCTCTCGACGGTGCCCGGCAACGACTACCAGACGATGGATGGCACGAGCATGGCCACGCCCTACGTCTCGGCCGCAGCGGCGGTGATCTGGAGCCTCCACCCCGAGCTCACCGCGCAGCAGGTTCGTACGCTCCTGGTCGAAACCGCCGATCCCACGACCGGATTCAACGAGGGCAAGGTCGGCCGGCTCGACCTGTTGACCGCAGTCGAGAAGCTCGAGAATGTCGATATCGGTAGCCCCGCCACGGCCAACCCGGGGAACCCGCCCCTGGCCAATCCGGCCCCCGTCTTCGGAAGTCCCGCCCCGACCGCTTCCCCGGCTCCTGCCACGAATCCGGTGGGCAGCGGTTTCCTGGGCAGCCCGGATGCCGTCCCCACGTTCGGGTCCGGGACGAGCGATCCGACCTTCGGATCGCCGATCTCGGGCGGCGGCAGCCTGGGCAGCCCGGATG
>JAJYIO010000498.1 GCA_021790035.1 bacterium
GATCTCCGAGCTCACGAGGACCTTGTCGGCCAGCGGATCGAGCAGGGCGCCCAGCGGCGAGGTCTGGTTCCACCGGCGCGCCAGGTATCCGTCCAGCCAGTCCGTCGCCGACGCCAACACGAAGCACGCCAGCGCGATATCCGCCCACACCGGGCTGGCGGCCCGGGTTCCCACCGGCGAGATCTCGAACGCGACGACGAGCGGCACGACCAGGACCAGCCGGAAGAACGTCAGCAGATTGGGAACGTTCAACGCGCGATCTCTCGCCCGGCCAGCGCGGGAAGTTCGATCTGGTCGCCCTCCATCGCGGCGGTGATCGCCATCGCCGAACCCAGCTGCCGGGCCTGGTGGCGAGCCGACGAGAGCACCGTGTCGACGGCCGCGTCGTCGCGGAGAGGGTCGTGATGGAAGAGCACCAGGTGCCTGGCCCGGGCCTCGATGGCCAGCGCGATCGCATACTCGATCGTACTGTGCCCCCAGCCGACCTTGGCCGGGTACTCGGATGCCAGGTACTGGGAATCGTGGATCACGAGGTCGGCATCGCGCAGAAAATCGCAATGGCGGCGATCGTCGGGGGTGAGGGCGGCGCCGATCGGGGCTCGGAGATCCGTCTGGGCGACGTCCCGGGCAAACGGCTCGTGATCGGTCGAATACACCAGGGTCGCCCCGTCGGCGCGGAGGCGATACCCCAGAGTCAGGGCCGGATGGTTGAGGTACTGCGCCGTGACCTCGATGCCCCCCACCATGAAGGTCTCCTCGACCAGCTCGTGGTAGTGGATGGTGGCTCCGAGATCCTGGAGGCTCACCGGAAAGTACGTGTACTGCATCTGCCCGGCCAGCGTATCTTCCAGGTGCTGGCCGAGGCCACGGGGAGCGTAGATGTGCCACCGGTTGCCGGCGACGAACAGCGGAGCGAAGAAGGGCATGCCCTGGATGTGGTCCCAGTGCGTGTGCCCGATGAGGAGATGCCCATCGACCGACGGGGCCTCGGCCAACAGGGCCTGCCCGAGGCCGTGAGCGCCCGTTCCGCAATCGAGCACGGCCAGGGTTCCGTCGTCGGCGCGAACCTCCACGCACGACGTGTTGCCGCCATAGCGTACGGTCGTCGGGCCCGCCTTGGCGATGGAGCCCCGGGTGCCCCAGAAGCGGACGCGCATCTAGCGCTCCTGGCCCGTCCGGGAGCGCCTGGAGTCGGATCGCGGGCCTCGGGCCTGGCTTCCTTCGTCCCTGGCGACTTCGCCGTAAAGGTCGTAGGGACCGGTCCGGGTGATGCGTATCGGGACGATGTCCCCGGGGAGAGCTGCCGGATCGCCGGTCACGTACGTGGTGCCGTCGATCTCCGGGGCGTCCCGGTAGGTCCGGCCCAGTGCCGCGCCGGTCTTGACATCGATCGCCTCGATGAGGCAATCGAGCGTCTGGCCGACCAGGCCCTCGTGAAGGGCCCGGGATACCTCCTGCTGGGCCTCCATCACCAGGCGCCTGCGGTGATTGCGCTCGCGCTTGGCGACGGTCGGCTTGAGGTCCGCCGCCGGCGTGCCCTTCTCTGGCGAGTATGCGAAGGCCCCCACGTGATCCAGCCGCTCCAGGGAAAGGAACTCCAGGACGTGATCCACGTGCTCGGGCGTCTCGCCCGGAAATCCCACGATGAGCGTGGTCCGGATGACAAGGCCGGGGACGGTCGCGCGCATCCGGGCCACGAGTTCGGCCGGGGGCTCGTGGCGGGGGCGCCGCATGGCCCGCAAGACGTCGGGATGGGTGTGCTGCAGCGGCATGTCGAGGTACTTGACGACCTTGGGTACGTCGCGAACGGCCTCGAGCAACTCCTGGGTCATGTAGTTGGGGTAGGCGTACAGGATCCGGATCCACTCGATGCCGTCGATCTCGGCCAGATCATGCAGCAGCGCCGCCAGCCGGAACTTGCCGGTCTCCTTCTGCCCGTAACGCGTCGTATCCTCGGCGATGAGGACCAGCTCCTTGACCCCGGCCGCGGCCAGTTGACGTGCCTCACGCAGGATGGCCGGCCGCTCGCGACTGATGTACCGCCCGCGCATCTGCGGGATGATGCAGAAGCTGCAGGAATGATCGCAGCCCTCGGCGATCTTGAGGTAGGCCGAAGGCCCGAGGCCGGTGAAAAGACGCGGAAGATCCTTGTTGAGTATGGCCGCGCCGACCAGGGGAAGGGGCGTCACGGCGTTGAAGCGTTCGCCCTCCTCGACCCGCTGCACGACCTCGACGATGCGGTCGAAATCCGAGGTGCCGAGGAAGGCCGAGACCTCGGGGAGGCTTTCATAGAGGTCGGCCGGATGGCGCTGCGCCAGGCAGCCCGTCACGACGAGCTTCTTGCCGGAACCGGCCAGTTCCAGGATCGTCCGGACCGACTCGGAGGTGGCATCGCCGATGAAGGAGCAGGTGTTGACCAGGACCACGTCCGCCTGCTCCTCGGGCACGATCTCGTGCCCGGCTCTGGCCAGCAGGCCGAGCATGTTCTCCGAGTCCACGGTGTTCTTGGAACAGCCGAGGCTGACGATGCCGATGCGCGAGGGAATGACGAGATCTCCCGGGGCCTAGCCTGGACTATTCACGGCTCGCGTAGCGAGACCGAGCAGATCGGTCCGGATGCGAGGCGCACAAGGCCCGAGGGACGCAGCGTACTTGAACAGTACGTGAGGACCGACGGACCGCGGTGCAACGAAGCAGGCGGG
>JAJYIO010000021.1 GCA_021790035.1 bacterium
ACAAGCTCGAGAGCTTTGCCGGTTTTCACGCCGACCTGGCACCCGAGGAGTTCCGCTCGCAGCTTTCGGCCACCCGGGTCGCCATCGCGAGCCAGAGCTCGCGTCTGGCTCCGGCCGATGGTCGTCTCTACGCGCTTCGCGACGTGACGGGGACCGTCGAGAGCGCGCCCCTCATCTGCGCGTCGATCCTGTCCAAGAAGATCGCCGCGGGGGCCGACGTGATCCTGCTCGACGTCAAGACGGGGGCGGGTGCCTTCATGCCGACGGAGGAAGCCGCGGCCGAACTCGCCGGCTTGATGCAGCGTGTGGGTCGCCGCCTCGGGCGAAACATCGTCTGCGTGGTGAGCGAGATGGGCCAGCCGCTGGGCCGGGCGGTGGGGAATTCCATCGAGGTCGAGGAAGCGCTCGAGACGCTCTCGGGACGGGGGCCTGGCGATCTGCGGGAACTTTGCTTGACCCTGGGAGCCCTCCTGCTCGAGGCCGGTGGCGTCGAGCAGGATCCAGAGCGCGCCCGCCAGCGGCTCGAGCGGTCGCTTGCCGACGGGAGTGCGCTGGCCCGGTTGCGGGAACTCATCGCGGCCCAGGGGGGAGATCCGGGCCTGCTGGACGACCCGACGCGTTTGCCGCATGCCAGCGCCTCCGAGCTTCTCCTCGCCCCGCATGCCGGGTACGTGCGGGTCATCGATGCACGCCTGGTGGGGGCTGCGGCTGCCGATCTGGGCGCAGGGCGCCAGAAGAAGGAAGATCCGCTCGACCTTTCAGCTGGCATCGTGCTGCTGGCCAAGATCGGCGATCGCGTGGAGGCGGGTCAGCCGCTCGCCCAGTTGCTCACCGGCGATCCCGATCGTCTGGTGGTGGCGCTGGGCCGGCTCGAGACTGCCTTCCAGATCGGTCCCGCGCCCGTCGATCCGCCGGCGCTGGTCAAGCGCGTGTTCAAGGCGCAGAACGCCCAGGTGGCGACCCCCGCGGATGGCCACGGGGATCCCAGGACGGTTCCCGCGGGTCGACCGGGCCTCGAATTCCCAGGTGCTCGATGACCGTCACCAAGCGGCTGCGGCTCGGTGAGATCCTGACCCGCGCCGGTATCATCACCGAAGAGCAGCTGCACCTCGCCCTCGACAGGCAGCAGCTGTCGCGCGAACCCATCGGGGAGATCCTCGTCCAGCTCGGATTCGTGTCGACCGGTCAGCTCACCAGTGCGCTGGAGCTCCAGTACGGCGTGCGATCGGTCTCTCTCGCGGCGGCCGCCAGTCTCGATCTCGTGCGCCTGCTCCCTGCCAGCGAGATCCGGCGGCTGCGGGCCGTTCCGGTGGGGATCGGTCAGCTCACGGTGGCCATGGTGGACCCGGCCAACGTGACGGCCCTCGAGGATCTGAAGGCGCGGTTCAAGGGGGTGTCGATCCAGCCGGTCGTGGTTCCCGACGGAGAGTTCGAGGAGTTCCTGGCGATCCTCGACGACTCCCCGGTCCCGTCGGCCTCGGTGGAGAAGAACGTCACGCGGCACGCACCGGTGTCACCGGAGCAGGCCCTCCTCGAGTCCGCGCTGGAGCGCAGGGCATCCGAGATCGTCCTGGAGGCCCACGAGACGCTCACTCGGGTCAAGCTGCGTATCGACGGTCGCTGGCAGGAGGATCGGCCCCTGGCGAACGGCGATCGCCTGCACCTGGATGAGCGCTTGCGCCTGCTGGCCGGGATCCGAGCCGATGCGCTCGATGAGCCGCAGTCGGGCAGCTTCCGGTTCTTGTACCGGGGCCGGCAGGTGCGCGGCTCCTACCACGGCTTGCCGGGCTTGCACGGGTCGATCGCCACGGTTCGGCTCTACGATCCCGAGCGTTACGGCCAGGCCACGCTCGCAGGCTTGATCTCGAGTCCCGAGATCGCCGGAACGTTGTCACGGCTTCTGGACCTGGCGGGCGGGCTGGTCCTGTTCACGGGTCCCGCTCATCCGGTCAAGACGGCGATCCTGTACGCCTGCCTCCGGTACCTGGCGGGGCAGGGCCGGGCCGTGATCTCGCTGGAGTCGAACCTCGAGCTCGACGTCGCGGAGATCGGACAGATCCAGACCGGACAGGTGCGGGGAACGACGGCCCGCGAGTGGCTGTCGGCCGCCCTCGACCAGGCCGTCGACGCGATCGCCGTCTGGGATCTCGACGAGCCGGCTACGGCTCGAGAGGCCCTGCGCGCCGCGCTGGGAGGCCGCCTGCTGCTGGGTGGCTGGAACACGGTCGAGCCGTCTCTGGCCGACGCCAGCGCGACCTGGGAGCTCTTGCCGACGGCGCTGGCACGCGGACTCGCCGGTTTCGTCGACGTGCGGACCGTACGCGCCCTGTGTCCGCACTGTCGCGTTTCTCGCCCCATCCCGAGCGACGTTCACCCGCTGGTCCTGCAATACAGTGCGAACGCCCACCTGGCCGAGCCTGTCGGTTGTCCGGAGTGCGATGGCACCGGTTATCGGGATCAGGTCGGGGTCGTCGAGGTGGTGCCCCTCGACGCCGAAGCCCGGCAGCTTGCCGCAGCGGGGGCGAGCCACGAGGCCCTGGTTCGTCGCGCCGAGAGTCAGGGTGTCATGACGTTGCCGCACCACGCGGCTTTCCTGGTGGCTTCCGGACAGACCTCCTGGGCCGAGGTCGCGGCCCTCGGGATCTTCGAGGGCTGAACGCATAGACCGGGGTTAAACCTCGACGGACGACCTGGCGCCCGGGCGCCTGCGACCGCGGCTGCCGCTGATCCGGTACAATTGACCAGGAGATCGCGACCCGAGCGTCCTCGGTTTGAGTGGATCGGGGCGCCGGAGTCAAAAGGGGCCCGGTTGCGCAGCGCAGCCGCCGCGCAGCGGGGCCCGGTCAAGCCGAAAATGGTAAGTATGCTAGGGCGGACCTTCATCATCGTGCTCGACGGCGTAGGGGCCGGCGAGTTGCCTGACGCTGCCAGGTTTGGCGACCTGGGATCCAACACGCTCGGCAACACGGCTCGCAGCGTCGGCGGCCTCGCCCTTCCGACGCTGGGTCGGCTCGGTCTGGGAAATATCGTGGACATCCCGGGCGTTGCACCCGTCGGGCACGCGCTGGGGTCATGGGGCAAGGCGGCCGAGCGTTCGCCTGGCAAGGATACCCAGACCGGCCACTGGGAGATGGCCGGGTTGCCGCTGGACTTTGCTTTTCGCACCTATCCGGACGGCTTCCCCGACGAGATCATCGACGCGTTCGTCGCAGCCACGGGCCGGGGCGTGCTCTGCAACGCTCCCGCGTCCGGAACCGAGGTCATCGAGCGCTTTGGCCCCGAGCACGAGCATACGGGCAAGTGGATCGTCTACACATCCGGCGATTCGGTGTTCCAGATCGCAGCTCACCAGGGCGTGATCGAGCTCGACGAGCTCTACGCCGCCTGCCAGAAGGCGCGGGACATCCTCACCGGGCCCCATACCGTGGGCCGGGTCATCGCCCGTCCGTTTTTTGGCCAGGCCGGGGCCTATCGGCGCGATCAGGGCGCCCGTCACGACTACTCGGTCAAGCCGCCCGGCCTCACGATCCTCGACCACGCCGGCAAGGCCGGGCGCAAGGTCATCGGGGTGGGCAAGATCCACGACATCTTCGCCGGTGTCGGAGTCCAGGAGTCCATCCATACCGCGGAGAACTCCGAGGGGATGGCGGCCACGCTGCAGCTCGCCGGTTCGGCCCCCGATGGCGCCCTCGTCTTCACCAACCTGGTCGATACCGACAGCATGTTCGGCCACCGGAACGACGCACAGGGCATGGCCCGTGCCCTGGAGGTGTTCGACGGGCAGCTCGCCCAGCTCCTGCCAGCCTTGCGGGCCGACGACCTGCTGATCCTGACGGCCGATCACGGCAACGATCCGACGGACGTCTCGACGGATCATACCCGCGAGTACATTCCCATCGTCGCTTATCGCCCTGGCGTTCCGGGTCTGCCGCTGGGCATCCGGGAAGGCTTTGGCGACATCGCCGCCACGATCGCCGAGGGCTGGAGCCTCGAGGGCGATCTGGTCGGCAGCAGTTTCTGGTCCATCCTTGCGGCGGGCGATCCCGCCCGCACCCCCGCACGCTGAATTCCGTTTACCGAAAGGAACCACGTCATGCCCGAGATCGAAGACCTCAAGCAGAGCGCCGACCGCCTGGCCTCCACCGCCAAGGACAGTGTCGAGAAGATAACGGCTGCCGCCAAGGAGACCGCCGAGATCGGCGTCCAGGTCATCCGCGAGCAGATCCACGGCCTGGTCAAGGACCCGTCCGTCGTCGCCAAGATGAAGGAGGTCGAGGAGGTCTTCGATCGCCAGGTCGCCGAGGCAACGCGTCAGATCGAAGACGGCGCCAAGCAGCTCATGAACTTCTGGGGCCACCTCGCCAGCCAGGCCCAGGCCGAAAAGAACCCGGCGCAGCCGGTGCGCGTCGAGGTCGAGATCGAGCCCAAGAAGGCCGAGAAGGCGGACAAGACCGAGAAGTAGACCGTCGCTTCGGACGGCTCCATCACGGGCGAGGCGGGGATCTTCCCTGCCTCGCCCTCAGTCGATCTCGAGGGCCACGGGGCAGTGGTCGGAGCCTGAGACCGAGGGGTGGTGGGCCACCGACCGGACGCGGCCGGTCAGGGGTTCCGAGACGAGGAAGTAGTCGATCCGCCACCCGACGTTGTGCTGGCGGGCGCCAGCACGCTGGCTCCACCAGGTGTAGTGGCCCTTCTCGTCGGGGTGGTCCTGGCGGAAGACGTCCACCAGTCCGAGCCCCAGGAAGGTGTCGATCCAGGCCCTCTCCTCGGCCAGGAAACCCGTGGACTTCTCGTTGGCCTTGGGGTGGGCGAGGTCGATCTCGCGGTGCGCGGTGTTCCAGTCGCCACACACCATCACGGACTCGCCGGCGGCGTGCTTGCGCCGGATGAAGTCCGCCATCGCCTGGTAGAACTCGAGCTTGAACGGCACCCGGCTGAGATCCCGCGAGCCGTTGGGAACGTAGACGTTGACCAGGGTGAAGCCGTCGAGTTCGGTGAACAGCGCCCGGCCCTCGTCGTCGAATCGCGGGTCGCCGATGCCGATGGTCGTGACCGCGCGGCTCTTGACCCAGGTCGACACTCCGCTGTAGCCCTTGCGCCTGGCGGGATGCCAGACCGCCTCGTAGCCGGCGGGCTGCCGGACCGTCTCCTCGAGCTGATCCGGCTCGGCCCGGACCTCCTGCATGCACAGCACGTCGGGGGCGTCGGCTGCGAGCCAGTCGAGGAATCCGGCCTTCGTGCAGGCGCGGAGTCCGTTGACGTTCCAGGTGACGATGCGCAACGCGGAGCTCCCGGTATCGGCACGCTCGCCCCGTCCCGGTGACGCGGTCGATGTGCGGTCCGAAGGGTCATTCATAGGCATGAGTTTTAGCGTCCAAGCACTGGCCTCAGGCCGAGTTGCTGCCTACCGATCCGCCTCTCACGCTTGCCGTTGCTCCGTTTTGCCTGCCGCGTGAGGGACTGAAGGACGTGAGTAAAGGCGTCCTGAAGTGCCTCTGCGCCCACGAACACCGCAGCGACGAGCTTCGGCAAAACCGCTGGGAGCCTGCGTGCAGCTTTTAGGGTCGAGACCGCGATCTCGCCGACCATCTGCGCTGCCTTCGCCACGAAGCGCTTGAGAAGCGCGGTCGCGATGCTGGCCCAAAGGAGCCCCTCGGTAATCTGCTCATTCGCTGTCTGAAACCGGTGGAGATTGGAGTGGGATTTCCACTCTTTGAAAATCAGCTCCACCTGCCACCTCAGGCGGTACCCGAGGCCGACTACGTCCGGCTGGAATTCGCTTGCTGGGAGGTTACTGATCAGGAAGGCGCGGCCTTTCGGGGTCTTCGGGATCGTCAGACGGAAGGTGCCGAACTTGCCCTGTGGCCTGACGAGCAGGTCGAGGACGGCGTCGTCGTGCGCCGCGCAGAATTCTTGGAGGTTGATGCGCTCTGGCAGATCCACCAGCTCGCCGTTCCGATAGAAGCCAATCACGGCGGGGTTGATGCTCCCAGTGATCCGCATGATGAAGGCTCCGCCAGCGTCCCGCACCTTTGCGAGGTATCCCCAGCTCGGGTAGCCTCGATCTGCAAGCAGCAGGCTCCCCGAGAGTGTCGTGGGGTCAGGGAGATAGAGCCGCTCACTCTCCTTGTCGGGGGCCAGCCAGGTGACCGAGGGAGCCTCGTTGAGAAGGTCGTAGGTAGCGTGCAGTTCGACGGCGGCAGGGGAGACCTTGGTGAACCTGCCGGGGAAGATCTTGGCCAGGGCCTTGTGCACAGCCAAAGAGCTGCCATCCTGGGCCAAGATCCGGCCGAAGCGCGAGAAAGGGCTGCCTGGCAGGAACCGCAAGGACTGGACTACCAATTGCCCGGTGAGACGTTCCACGAAATGATCCATCATCACCGGGAATCCGGCGTTGGCGAGGCGGTCCCAGAAGGTCTTCTCGGCAACATCCTGGCCAGTCATCTCATTGAACCAGAAGCAAAGCTCGGTCAACGTAGTCACCTTTCCGGAGCCCAAGGCCGCGAGGAGGCTCGGGATGAGGTTCGCCGGGGTGATATCGCGCTTTCGCCGAAGAAAGCCGGCGTCGCGGCCCAGGTCGTCGAGAGACTCGGCATCGAAAGCAGAAGCGAACTGGGATAGAGTCTTGGTAAGCTGAAACTTGGGCATCGTCGTGATCCTCGGAGCGCTGAAAGTGTTGCAACTCCAGTCTCCGATCACGGCGGTGCCTTTGTCCATGGCCAAACGCTAGGCCGCAGAGCGCGCAGTCACGCCGCGCATTCCCTTAAACTCCAACCTATGAAGGGTCATTAAACCATGTGTTCGACACTCGGGAGTTGAGCGCATCGAACGCCGGGGCCCACGTTTCGAACGCCTGGGCACGCGAAAAAGGCCGGGCGATCGCCCGGCCCTTTCGGTGGGTTGCCTGCCGGAAGCGGGAAACGCCGGCAGACCCCATGGCTGTCAGAACGTGTTCGATATGAACTTGGTCGATCCGTAGGCGTTCGAGCCGCCGAAGCTCCCGCCGTTCTCCACGAACTTGATCTGCCACGCAAAGCTGCTCTGGCCGATCGCCGTGCCGCCGCCCGTCGTAGTGCTGCCACCGCAGGTCTGGTCCCACTGAACCGAAGTATTGGGCGCGAGTTTGGAGCTCCAGCACGCGGTGTTCGAACTCGCGCTCTTGAATACCGATACCTGGTATTGGACGTTGCTCAGATTCGTGTTGGGCGTGAACGAGAACGTGATGAGGCCGCTGTTCACCGTCGCCTGCGTGGCGTTGGCGGGCTGGGCATTGGCCACCCAGTAGAGATCCTGCGTCACCTGCGGCGTGGTCAGGGCGGCCGGCGGGCTGGTCAGCGGATCGGAGACCCACAGCGCCATGGTGTTCTGGTCCGCCGCCTGGGTGTTGCCAGCGCCATTCTCGCTGTCGTCCCAGACGATCTGCAGAGGCGAGGCCGGGCTCGGTGCGTTGGTAAAGGAGGTCCAGAAGAAGTCACCGTCGCTGTTGGTCTGGGTCTGGCCCAGCCTCCCGCTCGATCCCGGCACCTTGGCGTCAACGTTGAGCGTCTGCGTCGGGGACTTGCCCTGGAACGTGAACATTCCGTCAAGAAGCGTCCCCGCCGGGAAGGCCGTGAACGGAGTCGGCGTGGGGGTGCTGGAACCGGGCAGTCCGGTCAGCGGGCAGCCGACCAGGGCTACGACCATACCGGCGCCTGCAAGTCCGGCGGCAATTCGTACCAGCTTCATAGATGACTCCCTCCAACTGCTTCGGCTTTCGACGGGCCCGCGCCACATCGACGACTCGCTGTCCCATGGCGACGGAAGGAGCGCTTGCTGAGGTTCCGTCACAACTGGAAATGATCGCGCCGGTTTACCGAATCGATCGCGAATGCTAACCCGATCCGAGAATTGGAGCAAGGGTCGGGATCACTTCGACGGACCCGGCGAGCCCCTCGCGTTCAACGGCGCCCGGTGCAAGCGAAGTGCTATCATGCGGCCATGGACGAAGAGGGACCGCTGCCCGCGCACAGGCAGGCCCTGACGGATCTCCTGGCCGACGTGGTCCGGACGGAGACCGCCGGAGCAGCTGGAGTCTCGGCGCTGGTCGCCGCTCTGGGTTCGGCCCTGGCCGGCAAGGTCGCGCAGCTGACCACGGGTCGCGAAGGGTTCGAGGCCATGACCGAGGAGATGCAGCGCGTCGCCAACCGCGGGTCCCAGCTTGCCGAGAAGCTCGCCGCGGTCATCGACCAGGATCCCCAGATCCGGCTCCGGCTCACCCAGGCCTTCTACCTGCCGCAGGGCACTCCCGACGAGGCCTCCATCCGTCAGAGCTGCCTCGATCTGGCCCTCAAGGGCGTCGTGCAGCTTCCGATGGCGGTCGCCGAGTCCGCGATCGAGGTCATGCGGCTGGCCGAGACCACCTCGCGCTACGGCAATCCCGCCGCCGCGCCGGAGGCGGGGCTGGCGCTGGCACTGGCGATAGCCAGCGTCAAGGGCGCGGTCGCCGCGGCCCTCACCGGACTGAAGAATGTCGAGGACGAGGTCTTCGGCGACAACACCCGCGCCCAGATGGCCGAGATGCTCGACAAGGTATCCGAGCTCGAGCGCGAGCTGTCCGAGATGCCCCTGACGGTCGCCTGAATTACCCGTTAGCGCCGCTGGCCGTCCCGCGGGCGGCGTCCTTCCATCTGGAAACTTGGCCCCCCAGAGCCATGCTACGTGGCCGCTTGCCCTGAGCTGAGAACGTTCGAGGGCACCTGCGGGTTCCCCCGAGTCACTGGCCGGGCGCAGTTCCCGGTCCAAACAGGGTCATCTTGACCGTCATCCATTCCGCCAGGCTTCGTCAACCGCCGCAGTGCCTGCTCACGTACCCGCCGTGTACGCTGCGCGGGCGCTTCGCGGATTTCCTCGCCTGGCGGACGTCTTCCAGGCAATGTGAACCTGTTTAGCTCGTAGATGGACCGCCGCCGCCCGGGAACATCTTGCCGAAATCGCTCGGCTTGACGCTGTCGATGAACTTCTTGAAGTCCTCGGTGTCCTGGTCTTCCTTGCTCTGGTTGATCGGGATGGAGGAGTTGGTCATGACTTCATCGGAGACCAGGATCGGCGACTGCGCCCGCAGGGCCAGTGCGATGGCATCGGACGGGCGGGCGTCGACGACGATTTCCTTGCCGTCGACATCGAGCTTGAGCTCGGCGAAGAAGGTGTTGTTGCGCATGTCCGAGATCCGGACCTCGCCCAGCGCGGCTCCCAGGGTCTTGAGGGTGCTGAAGAACAGGTCGTGCGTCAGCGGGCGGGGCGTGGGCACTTGCTCGAGCCCGAGCAGGATGGCATTGGCCTCGGGTTCGCCCACCCAGATGAGCAAGGCGCGGCGCTCGTCCGTGTCCTTGAGGACCACGATCGGGCTCCTGGATTGCGGCTCCAGGATCACGCCGGAGACCTTCATTTCGACCATCACAACCGGATTATAGCGCTTTTGAAGGCAGCCAGCCCGCAGGCGAGGGTTCCGGGGGTTGCCGGCTCGGATCGATCGGGCCCACCTCGAACGGGATGCCGCATGCTCGCGATCGCGCCAGGGACCCGAGGCCGGTGGCGTTATCCCTTGAGTTGCGGCGTGGCCAGCGCCTTGGCGATCGCGGCCTGCCAGACGTGCTTGAGCGGCACGCCTTTGGCCTGCGCCGCCGCCACGCAGTCCCGGTATTCCGGGGCCATGTTGGCGACCGCGCCCATGTCGCGGGCCACCTTGACGCGGATGGTGCCGAAGTCCGTCTGGAGCGAGACGATCTCGCGAGCCAGCACCTTCCGCTTGGCGGTGTAGTAGCGGAGTCCGATGGAGGTCGTCTCGGCGAACACCACCTGCTGGCACTCGGCCTGCTTGTCAGGCGGCACGAGGACGGTGAGCTTGATCCCCGGTCGGCTGCGCTTCATGATCACCGGCGTCAGGAAGACCTCGAGCGCGCCGGCAGCGTACAGGCGGTCCATGAGGTACTCGAACATCTGGGGATTCTGGTCGTCGATGTTCGTCTCGAGAATCCCGACCTCCGGGTCTTCCCGGGCGGGTTCCGCCGTCGGCCCCGGCTCCTCGCTCTCGCCCAGCAAGACGCGGACGACGTTGGGGACGTTCTTGCCCTCGCGGGTTCCGGCTCCGTAACCCGTTCCGGCCAGGCGCATCCGGGGCAAGGGACCGAATTCCCGGGCCAGCGTCGTGAGGATCGCCGCTCCGGTAGGGGTCACGAGCTCGCCCGCCTCGCCGTTGTCGTAGACCGGCACGTTCTTGACCAGCTCGACGACGGCCGGAACCGGTACCGGCAGCCGGCCGTGCTGGCACTCCACGAAACCCGATCCGAGGGGCAGCGGTGAGGCCACGATCTGCTCGATCCCGAGGAGATCCAGCGCGACGACCGTGCCCACGACGTCGACCAGGGCGTCGACCGCGCCGACCTCGTGAAAGTGGACCTGCTCGGGCGGCATTCCGTGGACCTTCCCCTCGGCGACCGCCAGTCGGTGGAAGATCCGCATCGCTCGCTCGATCACGGGCTTGGGCAGCTCGGACTTGACCAGCAGCGTTGCGATATCGCGCATGTGCCGCTCCGGCTGGGGCTCGGTGACCTCCACGACGAACCGGGTGGCGCCCACTCCATGCAGCGATTTCTTGAAGAACGACAGCGTGTACCCGCCCACCGGGAGCCGGGCGAGGGCCGCCTGGAGGGCCTCCGCATCGGCCCCCGCGTCGATCAGGGCCCCGACGATCATGTCGCCGGCGGCACCGTTGATGCAGTCGAAATAGGCGAGTTTCAAGGGCGAATCCAGGGGAGACGAGGTGCGGCCTGGCGCACCGGATCGTCACTTACCACTTTGGAGGGCCGGCGTCTGTGACGCGATGCGGCCGGCCAGATACCCGGCGCCGAAGCCGTTGTCGATGTTGACGACGGCGACCCCCGCGGCGCAGCTGTTGAGCATCGCCAGGAGCGCCGCCAGGCCGCCGAAGCTCGCGCCGTAGCCCACGCTGGTTGGAACCGCGATGATGGGACGGTCGACGAGTCCGCCCACGACCGATGCGAGGGCACCTTCCATCCCGGCCACGACCACGATGGCTCGCGCCTGCTCGAACGCCGGACGGGCATCGAGAACGCGGTGCAGCCCGGCCACTCCGACGTCCCAGATGCGCGCCACCGCCAGGCCGCGCATCTCCACCGTGAGCGCCGCCTCGGCGGCGACCGGGATGTCGGCCGTTCCCGCGCACAGCACTGCCACGGCAGCTGGACCCGCGGGCGTCTCGTGGCCTCGGGTCAGGGCCCTGGCCTCGAGATGGTAGGCGAGGCCAGGCACGAGCGCCAGGACCTCCGCGGCGGCTGCCGGGTCGACCCGGGTCGCCAGGATGCGGTTGTGATTCTCCATCAGGCGTTCGAGGATGGCGGCGATCTGGACGGGGGTCTTGCCCTGGCCGAACACCACCTCGGGGAACCCGGTGCGGAGTTCTCGGTGCAGGTCGACCCTGGCGAACGGCAGCTCGGCGTACGGCAACTCCCGCAGCCGCGCCATGGCGTCCTTGACCGCCACCTCGCCAGACGAGACCTGCTCGAGCAGGGCTTCGATGCGGTCGCTGTCCATCTGGCGCAAACCCGGCTAGCCGAGCGTCGGCAACGGGTGCGCCGGCTCCAGCCCCGCGACCGGGTCTGCGCCCGCAGCCGCAGATACGGGGTTGAGGCTGCCCTGACGGTAGCCGTCGAG
This sequence comes from bacterium, assembly GCA_021790035.1. GTDB lineage: Bacteria > Cyanobacteriota > Sericytochromatia > S15B-MN24 > VGJW01 > JAJXWQ01. The sequence goes on from JAJYIO010000021.1 coordinate 11,710, forward strand.
GTCAAGGGCGGCAAACCGGAAACCTGCCTCGTGCAGACACTCCGAGATGTGCGATCGCATGGAAATGGCTCGATCGATGAACCCCTCGGGGACCTCGAGCCTCCCGATATCTCCGTGGTGACGAACCCGGTGGCCGGCGAACCCGAGCTCCGCAACGAGCCGCTCGGCGCGTTCCACCTGCCGCAGGCGCTCGCGAGTGACGGCCATGCCGAAGGGCAGGCGGGAGGCCAGACACGCCGTCGCCGGACGATCCCACGCCGAGATCCCCAGCTCGCGGGCGATGTCGCGGACCTCGGCCTTGCCGAGTCCAGCCTCGAGGAGCGGACTGCGTACGCCGGCCCGTCGAGCGGCCTCCAGACCGGGCCGGTGATCGCCGAGGTCGTCGACATTGGTGCCGTTGAAGATGGCGGCGAATCCCATCTCGTCGGAAACGCTCGCAAGGTCGCGGTACAGGGTGGACTTGCAGTAGAAACAGCGATCCGAGTCATTCCGCACGTAGTCGGGATCCTCGATCTCACGGGTCTCGATCACCCGCAGGGGCATGCCGATCTCACTCGCCACGCGCCGGGCGTTGTCGAACTCCGCGCTCGAGACCGATTCGGATGCGCTCACGACCGCCAGCATTCGATCGCCGAGGACCCGCCAGGCCGCTGCGGCCACCGTCGCGCTGTCGACGCCGCCCGAGTAGGCGACGATGGCCGACGGGACGTCGGCAATGGCTTGGAGCAGGCGATCGAGTGGCGTCATCGGCTTCGTGGACCTCCCCCCGATTGTAGGGACAAGTCGCGATGCGGGCAATCATGCCGACGGGAGGCGAGCTTCCGCAGATCGTCAGCTGTGGACGCGAATGCCGACGTTCTCTCCCAGGCCCGACCAGCCGACCGTGCCCTCGAGCTGCTTCGAGAACTTGTAGCCGAACTCGACACCCGAGGCGGGCGCGCCGTACCAGGGAATGCCGCCGTCGAACGGGATCCCGTATACGAGATTGACCCGACCGACGAGCTTGGGCACGAACGTGTAGGCTGCGCCGAAGCCGGCCTCGAGCCCCGCGCCCCATCCGTGGGGCAAGGGGGAGCCAACGTAACCGAGGCCGCCGACGAACCCGGCGATGCCGTCGAGGGCCAGGTGGGGCACGCCCACGCTGGGAAGGCGGTAGGTCCCCCGGATGTCGAAGGACAGGGGGGAACCGAAGGGCTCGCCGCTCCCCACCGAGGCGCCCAGGCGCAGCGGGGAATCGGTGGGCGCGTCCAGGGAGACCGCCAGCCCGCCATAACCCACGCCGGCGCCGAAACACACGCCCGTATCATCGGCACCCGGCAGGGTCGATGCCCTGGCCGGTCCGGCCATCGCCGCCACCGCCGCGATCAGGGCCACGACGCCCGCACTCACCTGCTTCATCGAACGCTCCTTTTCCGGTTTATCGTAGCAGGTCAAGCGAACGAGGGTAGGCGTCCGAGCGGTGGAGAAGTGGGAGGGAAGACCCCGTGTGGGACCGCAGGAATCAGGCGGTGCGGGCCATGAGCGCCTGCACCAGCTTGCCGGCCCCCTGCGAGGTGCACGATTCGAACACGATCTCTCGAGGGATGCCCAGCGACCGGGCCAGCTCTGCGGCGTCCTCCCGTCGCTGCTGTTGACGGCGGAAGTAACGCAGGGCTGGAACCGCCTCGTCGGGGGCGAAGCGAGCCATGGCGTCC
>JAJYIO010000499.1 GCA_021790035.1 bacterium
TGTTCGACGTGCACTCAATTGACTCTGGGATCTTGAACGGGCTTTGGGCTAGAATTAGCTTGGATTATCTGCCTGGTGTGAACACGAGCGGATACGAGGATGAGCTATCCGCTCGATGGATGCGCGGAGACTATTACTCGACCCCATTCTATGTGATCGGCTCTGCTATTGCTGAAATCGTCGCACTTCAGCTCTTGGAGCGTCTTGAAAGCGATTCTACAGCTCTGGACTCGTATCTCAGGCTTTGTAGGCTGGGAGGAACCAAGTCAACCAAAGAGCTATTTGAGTCAGTCGGCGTAATATCCCCGTTTGACCCGGAAGCCGTCCGCCGAGTAGCTGGGTTCTTAGAGAGAGCCCTAACCTGAACTATCTTCCCGCCGGTCTTGTCGAGGGTTACGTCGTCGATAACCAGGTACCCGACGCCGCGGTTGACCATCGTCAGGGCGATCATCCGGACCAGTGCCCCCTGCGGCCCGCCGATAAGAAGCCGGTTCAGGGCGTCGTGAGGAACCGTCGCCGCCGCAGCCATCGCCACGCAGGTGGTGGCACCGCCGACCCAGAGCGATCCGGCCAGGTAGGCGGCTACCAGCCAAAGCGGCACGCGCAGACCCCGGGGATTCAAGCCCAACAGCCATTTCAAGACCGAGCGGTAGAGGACCTGGTACGAGACAAGGTATCGTGGGGCAAGAGGCGGTTTCCATCGGCATGTCTACCTGCAAAGAGTCTTGTGCCGGGGGGAAGCGCCTCGATCATCTCAGCACATCTCCATGTTGACAAGCTGGGACATGCTCTGGCTCGTCCTGGATCAGCCCGCCATGCGCTCATGCGTCAGCCGTGCGTAACTCTTGTTGTCAGAGTTCCGGAGCCTCGGCCGGCTCGCCTCGCGGCAGCGTGAACCAGAAGTCGCTGCCCACCCCCGGAACGCTCTGGACCCCGATCTGTCCGCCGTGGCCTTCAACGAAGCCCTTGCAGAGGGAAAGGCCCAGGCCCGCGCCGCCGGCCCGGCGCGTCGAGCCCATGTCGAGCTGGCGAAACCGGGCAAAGAGCTTGGGGATGTCCTCAGGGGCGATGCCGATCCCGGAGTCCTTGATCTCGGTCAGGATCTCGCCGTTGCGAGCATGGACGCAGACCTCGATCTCGCCGGTTTCGGGGGTGAACTTGATCGCGTTGTGCAGCAGGTGGGTCAGCACCTGATCGATGCGCCCCACATCGATGGCGATGGGAGCCATCGCCTCGCTGACCACACGGAGATTCCGTGGCGCTGCCAGCGGCTGGAGCCGGTGCACGGCCGCACTCACCACCTCGTCGTAGTTGCAGAGCCGGCGCTCCAGCAGGAGCTTGCCCGACTGGATCAAGGCCAGATCCAGCAGATCGTTGACCAGCCGCAGCATGCGGTCCGCTCCCTCCTCGATCCGCCGGAGCCAGTCTCTCTGGCGGACGTTCAGCGGACTTTCGACGTCGTCTTCCAGGATGCTGGTGAAGCCGAAGATGAAGTTCAGCGGCGTGCGGAGTTCGTGGCTGATGACCGAGAGGAATTCATCCTTGTAGCGATCCGACTGGCGGAGTTCGGCGTTGGTCGCCCGCAGCTCTGCGTTGCGCAGCGTGAGCTCCCGTTCAGCCTGGACCAGAGCCAGGTGCTGGATCTGCTGGCGTCGAAACACCAGGAGCAAGGCCCCCAGCGCGATGGTCCCCAGTACGCCCACGATGACCGGTACCGCTCGGGAACCCGGAGAGTCGTAACGAGAGGTGGTGTTGGCCCCGACCAGCAGGAGCCCCGCCAGGATCGACCCCACGAGCCAGGACCAGGCCGGGACCAGACCGCCCTCGCCCTGGTCCTGCCTCCACGCAAAGCCGAGGGCCGAAAAGCCCCAGAGGATCGTCAGGGCGTCCCCGAGTGGAGAGATCCCGGTACCTGGAACTCCGGGGATCCGGGCGAAGAAATCGAGGCCCAGGAGCTGGTTCAGCGAGGATGCCAGCCCGATTCCGGCCTGGATCACCCCCGCGATCGCGAGCCCGCCGTTGCCACCCCGTCGAAACGCGCTGCTGACCAGGCCGAGGGCGCCGGCCAGCAGGCTGATGGCGGCAATCGCCGGTACCGGTCCCTCTCTGGCCACCGTCGCGGTGGCCTGGCCGGAGAGGAAGTAATTGGTGATTGCCGGGCCGCTGTTCGCGAGCATTCCCCGAGTCAGGGACATGACACCGACGCATCCAGGGACGAACGATAGCAGCAAAAGGGCGATACGCGATGGGGCTTTGCCCGACAAGCCCTTGCCCGACGAGACCAGCAGTCCCCCGACGCCCTCGGCGCAGAGACTCAATGCACCCGGGTACCGGATGAGGGGGCCGATGCCAAATCCCCCCAGCATCACGGCCGGAAAGATCTGCCAGCCCACGATCGACAGAAGGCTCGCGATCGCCACCGTAGCGAAGCCCCAGCCAGCCCGGTGAGGGCTTGAGAGCATCGTGTTCAGGTCCCCCGTTTCCCGAAAGGGATCTTGGTCCATTTCCGATCAAGTTTCAAGGGCAGCTTTCAACATGGGTTCGCTCATGGCCGCCTCCGTGACTGTCGTCATGCGGCGCGATCGTGCGCGTGGCATGGCAGGGCTCGACGCCGGCTTGGTGCGGGCGGAGGGGGGACGCAGCGCGGTCTGGCGTCGCTGCAGGGCCAGGCTGTGGCCGAGGGCGACGGCGT
>JAJYIO010000500.1 GCA_021790035.1 bacterium
CCACGCAAGAAACGGATGCGCGAACGCATGCGTCGCTCGGCCGGGTCGCGGCCCTTGCGTGGACGCTCCGAAACCCCGGGGCGATCGGTCGAAACCGGCATGCGCTAGACCGTTTTCAGATGGAAGCGGTCCCCGTGCGCGGTCGCCTCGCCTTGCCGTCGGGCCTTCTTTGACCGGGTCGCCATATCAACTCAACCGAAATCGCGCTAGTAAGCGGCAGCGGCGCCGATGGAGAGGGGCGAGAGCGGCCGCGGCGGCGCCGCAGCAGCGGGCGGCGGCAAGTAGGCCACGACTCCGGGGGAGACCAGACCCATCTGGCTCGCGAGTCCCTGGATGCGATCGAGGTCCCGGAGGCCAGAGAGTTCGGCGCCCAGGCGCACGTTGGCCTCGGACTCGGTCTGCAACGCCCGGCGCTCCCGCTCGAGGTGGCCCTCGTACGCGACGGTCTGGGCGTAGAGGATCACCTGCGCCCCGAACAAGAAGGCAACGATGAAAGCGGGCTGCTTGACCAGCTCACCCAGGCGAACGGCCACGAGGGCGGGGCTCAGTCTCTTGGCGGTTCGCAGACGCCTTCTTCCGCCCGATCGTGCCGGGGGCCGACTCCTCGGGACTTCCCGGTGGTGCGGCTCGGTGAGCCGAGGGAGGGTGGCAGTGGAGCGGGTAGCCATGACTAGACCCTTCGAGCTCCGCGCAGGCGAGCGCTGCGCGAGCGGGGATTGGCCGCGACCTCGTCAAGAGCGGCCAGGATGGGCTTGGAGGTGAGGTCCACGAGGCGCGGTTGCCGCCCGCAAACGCAGGCCGGAAGTCGGGGCGGACAGGTGCAACCCTTGGCCTCCGCCCGGATGAACTGCTTGACCCGCCGGTCCTCCAGCGAGTGGAAACTCAAGATCGCCAGGCGGCCTCCTGGAGCCAGATGCTGGACGGCCAGGGGCAGAGCCCGGTCCAGACCCTCGAGCTCGTCGTTCACCGCGATCCGCAGGGCCTGAAAAACCCGCGTCGCCGGATGCACCTTGAAATTGGAGCGGCCCGCTACCCGGCTCACGCAGGCAGCCAGCTCGGAAGTCGTGGCGAAAGGACGGCAGCGCACGATCTCCCGGGCCACCCGTCTGGCGTGGGGCTCCTCGCCGTAAGCGGAAAAGATCCGGGACAGTTCGTGCTCGGTCGCCGTGTTCACCAGATCCGCGGCCGAGGGGCCCGCAGATGGGTCCATTCTCATGTCGAGCGGCCCCGGATGCGAGAACGAGAAGCCCCGTTCCGGCGTGTCGAGCTGCATGCTGGAAACCCCGAGATCGAGAAAGATCACGTCGAACTGCGGCAGGCCGTCCCGCGCCAGGGCGCGGTCGAAAGTTTCCTGCAACAAGACGAATCGTCCCCCTTGGGCTTCCAGGCGCCGACGCGCAAGGGCGAGGGCTTCTGGGTCGCGATCTACACCGTAGAGAACTCCGTCAGGTCCGATGGCCTGAAGAAGGGCACTACCGTGGCCTCCGAGGCCCAGCGTACCGTCAAGAACCCGATCCCCCGGCTGCGGGACGAGCAGCCCAAGGGTGGCTTCGAGCATGACCGGAACGTGCCGGACCTCACCTCTTACGCTAGAAACCGGCTCACTCATCGTCTGTAGTGTGCATCACTTCCCGTCGCCTGACAGGGGCTCGGTCAGAAGCCTTTCAGGGACCTGTTGGGCCCGCTTGAACCAAAACGTCCCCGAGGCCAGTTGAGCCCCGGGGACGTGAGCGCGGATCTGTAAGCCGAATTCTGTACCCCGGTCGCCCGATCCGCAGGAAACGGCAGCAACCATATCCGTGGTTCGAAAAGACCGAGGTGGTGATCATCCATCTGGGACGGAAGTTACCTTCCGCCTCGTGCGGCCAACCCGGGGAATCGGCGGGCCGCGTCATCTTCCCCTGTTTGGCCTTGCTCCGGACGGGGTTTGCCGAGCCGGTCGGTCACCCGACCGCTGGTGGTCTCTTACACCACCTTTGCACCCTTGCCTGGACCTGACATATCTCTATGGCGCTCGAACCAACGATGAACTTGCAGCTAGGTTGTGGATTGAGACGCTATAAAGTCCAGGCGGTTTCTTTCTGTGGCACTATCCTCGAGGTTTCCCTCACTGGGCGTTACCCAGCGTCCTGCCCTGTGGAGTTCGGACTTTCCTCGGGAACACAGGTTCCCGCGATCACCCGATCCGCAACACGGTAGGAGTCTAACATCGGTCGACCCGGGCCGTCAAAGCCAGGATCGGCCCCCCAGCAAGGCCAGAGCCCATCGAGCCGGATCCCGATCCCTTGCGGCGAGGGGCCGTTTCGAAACAAACCGCTTGACGATCTGGATTGTTTGTTCTATTCTTCGATCATGTGTTCTACGGAAGCCGCCCGTCGCGCCCGAGGAGGGACCGCATGATCGCCCAGCTTGCCATCGGCCCTCGGCCCCATCTGGCTCCCTCTGGGTTCAAGCGTGACGCGCTGCCAGGTCCGCGGCACCGTGTGCTTTCTCCGGGCCGACCGCGCTGGCGCATCCGGCGCGGCAGCCTGGCCTGGTGGACCAGCCGCCTGGCCGATCCCGAGGACCTGATCGCCCTCAAGGTCGTGTTTACCGTGACGGTTTTCGTGGTCGGCGGCCTTCTGGGCCCGTAGACCGACTTTTGCCCGAGCGCAGCCAGCCGTCTCGCGGATGGCGTCCTTCGATGTGGA
>JAJYIO010000501.1 GCA_021790035.1 bacterium
AACTCCCCTTCGGGGCAGAGACTTGCAGGGGGCCTGGCCCCCCGCAAACTACCCCCCGCTGCGGGCAAGCTGCGTAGCCACGCTCAGCGGGTGGCGGTTCATTCAACGCTGTCGGCGCAGCCGGTGGGTAACTCATATCGTTAGCCATCATGCCTTGATTCCCCCGTCAACGAACCTCCGTCGTCATCTTGCCGCCGCGAGGTTTGCCTGGCAGGGCCAGACGGTGATCTCCGTCAGCACACGACCGCTCGGATCTGGTATCCTCTTCAAATTGCCATCCTGGAGGTTACGTGCGAGTCGGCAGCCTCACCGATGTGGGCAAGGTACGCCCCAACAACGAAGACGCGCTGGGGGTATCCTCCGAGCGCGGTGTCTTCGTCGTCGCGGACGGCATGGGCGGACATCAGGCGGGCGAGGTCGCCAGCCAGCGCGCCGTCGACGTCATCCTCGAGATGCTCCGCGACCGGGATCAGGGCAGTCCGGCCGACGAGGCCCTCGTGCAGGCGGTGAACGAGGCCAACGCCCAGATCGAGGCAGCCGGCAGGGCGGACCGGGCTCTCAAGGGCATGGGCACCACGGTCGTCGCGGCGATCGTGCAGCCCGGCAGCTTCACCGTCGCCCACGTGGGCGATTCGAGGGCCTACTTGCTTCGTGAAGGCGAGCTGCAGGCCCTGACCGAAGACCACTCCATGGTTCTCGAACTCGTTCGCGCCGGCGTCATCACGCAAGAGCAGGCGGCGACCCACCCTTACCGCAGCGCGATCTCTCGCAGTCTCGGCCAGTTCCGTGAGGTGCAGGCCGACGTCCAGACCGAGGACTGGCGCTCCGGGGACTATCTCCTGCTTTGCAGCGACGGGCTGACGAGGTTCGTCGAGGAACCCGCCATCCGGGATATCATCCTGCGCGTCGAGGAACCCCAGGCTGCTTGCGAGGCCCTGGTGGAAGCCGCCCTCGCCAACGGGGGCAGGGACAACGTCACGGTCGTCCTCGTCTCGCACGACTGAAGACAGGCTACAGCTGCCCGCCCTGTCGCGGACGGCATCCTTCCAAGTTGAATCCGCGCCACCTCGAGTGCCCGGCGAGGCCCCAGCTTGCCCTCTGCCGGAGAGAGCTCGAGGGAATCGTCGGTCCACCTCGAGCTGGACTTCGTGGCTAAGATTGGGTTAAACTTTTATCCGCTTCTTACCCAATCCTTAACAGTCGCTTCTCCGAGCATTGACACTCGCGCGGTAAGACTGAGGGGTGGATACCAGTTCAAGGAGTGAGAGATGCTGTCCCCGTTAGCAACCCAGGCCCGCACCGTCCTCGTCACCACCGCACCGGATCAGGCGCGGGATGCGCGAGTCGAGCGGTTCTGGGATCGCGTCTGCAAGCTCATCTTCGATGAGCGGCGAGCGCTCGAGTGGAAGCAGGCGGCCCTCGATCGGTATTCCCGGGCACTGGCCAGCGGGGGAGATGGCTTCCTGGCAGATCTGGCCAAGCGCCTCTCCGACTCCTACAGCGAATCCCTGACAGGCAAGGCGATCTGGTCCTGAGCTTCCGGCTCGACACCGCCAGTCGCGCCGCCCTGGGCGAGGACGCCTGACGGCAATCCCGCGAGAAGCGGGTCAGTCCGCCAATCGGGCTTCTGCCCTGCCGTCGGCGACGCCCTCGACGATGGCCCGCACGAGAGTGTTCGAGCGCAAGCCTTCGGGAGCCAGGCGCAACTTGAGGTTGTGGGGCGTGGTCGCCGTGGCGAAATCCGGGCCGACTCGCTCGACCAGGGCGTCTACCGTCCGGCCCAGCCAGCTGCGGTAGAAGGCGGTTTGCAGCTCGCCAGCGACGCCCTGCCCTCGCTCCATGCGCTCGGCGATGATCGCTGACCCGACGTGACCGTCGAGCCCGGAGGCAGCCGTGCCGTCTCGATCCGAATAGGGGAAGAGGTGGACGCCCGAAAAGTCGATATGCCGCAGGAAAGAGAGAGTGTCCTCGAAATCCGGCTCGGTCTCGCCGGGAAACCCGACGATGACGTCGGTCGTGATCGCGAGGTCCGGTCGGATCGCCCGGAAGCGGTCGACCAGGGCGGCGAACCTCGACGTGTCGTAGCGCCGGCGCATTCGCGCCAGGATCCGGTCGCTGCCGCTCTGGAGACACAGATGTAGATGGGGACAAATCCGCTCGTCTGCAAACGCGTCCACCAGATCTTCGGGAAACTCGAGAGGCTCGATGGAACCGATCCGCCACCTTGCCGGAGCCGACTCGACCAGACCGCGCAGGAGGGGGGCCAGGGTGGAACCGCGCATCGTTCCGCGAGCTCGGCTTTCCAGGCCCGATCCGCCATCCTGGCCGTAGGAGCCGATGTTGGTTCCGGTCAGGACGATCTCCCGATAGCCAGCCTCGACCAGGGCTCGGGCCTCGCCGGTCAGGTCCCGGGCCGGCCGGCTGCGGTTGACGCCGCGTACCCGCGGGATGACGCAATACGCACAGGCGTTGTCGCAGCCCTCGGAGATCTTTAGCCAGGCCCGGGTGGTGACGACTTCGGCCAGGGCCGCGCCCGGACCGGAAGTCGCTCGATCGCCCGGGCCGAGGAGCTTGAGGGGTGAAAGCCGCAGGCCGTACCAGGCTGCAACCTGGCTGGCAATGGTGTCCTTGCGATCGTTGGGCGCGACCAGCTGCACCCCGGGAAGGTCCGCAAAATCAG
>JAJYIO010000022.1:0-2548 GCA_021790035.1 bacterium
ACTGGGGCAGCTTTCGGCTGCACAGGTGGCCCCGGCGCCGGCCCAGGTGCTGCTCCACGACGTCGAGCTGCACCCGGGATTCCACGTCCAGGGCCTCGGCGGGGTGAGCCCGGCCACGATGGAGACCGTGAACGCGGACTTCCGGCGGGATATCCAGAACTACTCCACCGGCAACTCGCGTGGCGAGGACTCGGGCCGGACCGAGGTGACGACGATCGGGGCGCTCAAGGCGCAGGGCCGCTTCGTGGGCTCGGTGTACGCCGCCGACACCCAGGTCGTGTTCAAGTTCGCGCACGGCGCGTTCCAGAACGTCTACCAGGAAGGCGCCTCTATCCACCCGCCCTTCAAGCAGTTGATCGCCATCTACGATCCGCAGACCGGCGCTCCTCTGGGCGTGGGCCTGGTGAACTAGGAGAAAACTTGGACCGGCGAAGGGGGACGGAGGGGGGCCAGATGGTGTAGCATAGGGGCCAGGCGAGGATGATGAAATGGTGAAATTCGTGAGCAGAGCGTTTCTGGCGACCGCCCTGGCCGCCGGGCTGGCCCTGGCGGGCTGCAGCGAACTCACCAACTTGCTGACGGCCGCGTCCGGGTCCTCGTCCGGCTCCTCTTCGGGAGACTCGTCCTCGTCCGGTCCCATCGATCCGGCGGCCAGCCAGATCCAGCGGATCTCCGCGGGGATCCTGGTCAAGAACTCGTCCAAGCTCTCTGGGACCCTCTTCGGTCCCGCCGGCATCATCGTCAAGAACTCGTCCAAGCTGGAGGTCGAGGCGCTGAGCGAGGTGCCGCTGGCGGGGGCCTGGGTCTACCTGATGACGCCCGACGGCATGTACGAGGCGGATCAAGATGGCGTGCTGTATCACGCGCAGGCCGATGCCTCGGGCAGCTTCAGCTTCGACGAGCCGGTCCCCGGAAACCAGGAGTTCCTGCTCGAGGCGACCGCCCCAAGCGGAGATTCGGCCTACAAGCTTGCCAACTTCGCCTACTCCGTGCCCGGCGAGACGACCGTGCAGATCGACACGGCCACGACCTGCGCCAGCGATTACCTGCTCCGGACCGAGCAGAACCGGGGCGTCTCGCTCGACGGGCTCGACTTCACCAAGCTGCCGCAGATCATCATTGATACGCAAGGCCTGATCGACGCCGGGACGCTCGACATCGGTTCCGACGCGTTGCTGTCGTCCAGCCGCGATTCGCTCGTCTCGACCTATGCGGCGGCCCTGACCCAGGACGCCACGCTGTCCGCCGAGTGGGAGGCCCTGCTGGGTCCGGCGGCGACGCCAACGCCAGCGCCGGCTCCGACTGCGACCCCCTGGAGCAATCTGTAGCGTCGGCCGCCTTCGTGAGCCAGGTCTAGCCCCTTGCCCGAACCCAGCACCCGCCGAGAGTCCCCTGGCGAGATGAACCGGCGCGTTCCGGCGGAGGGCGAGACCGTCGGCGCCGCGGATCGCGACCGGGACTACCGCGCCTACGAGAATGGCGACCGGATCGCGGGTCGCTACGAGGTCCTGGGCCGGCTTGGCGAGGGTTCGACCGCACACGTGTTTCGAGTCCGCGATGCCCTCGACGGCCGCGAGATCGCCCTCAAGCTGCTCAAGCGAGCTCCCGAGGACTTCGAGGACGAGGCCTTCCGGCGCGAGTTCTCCCTCATGGCGCGCCTGCACCACCGCGCCCTGGCGAAGGTCTTCGACTTCGACATCCTGGGCGATGGCCGGCCGTACTTCACGATGGAGATCGTCGCGGGTCGCTCCTTGACCGAGTGCGCGCCGTTGCCGGGCCCGGAGGCCATACGGGCCGTCGCGGCGCTCGCCGGGATACTCGAGAGCCTGCATGCGGAGAATCTGGTCCACTCGGATCTCAAGCCCGACAACGCGATCCTGACCACATCGGGCGAGGTCAAGATGCTGGATCTCGGCCTGGCGCAGGTTGCCGGGGCGGGCCACGCCGGGGGCACTCCCGCCTACATGGCCCCCGAGGTCATTCGCGGCGGGCTGGCGGATATCCCGACCGACCTTTACTCCCTGGGCGCCGTCGGCTACCACCTGGTGACCGGTCGCCCGCCGTTCGACACCCAGAGTGCCGCCGAGGCGATCCAGCTGGCCCTCCACGCGGCCCCGCCCCCCTTGCCCGTGGCCGCGCCGCCGGCTCTTGCCAGCATGGTGATGGCCCTGCTCTCCAAGGATCCCGCGTTGCGGCCCTCTGCAGCGGATGTCCATCTGGCTCTTTCCCCGCGCGACCGCCAGGACGGCCTGCCGCCTCACGCGCTCGAGGCGCCGCTGGTGGGCCGCGAGGAGGAGCTGGCGCGGCTCGAGATGGTGCTGGCGGCTCGGCTCGGTTCAGGGACGCAGAGCGTGGTGCGGATGGCGGGCGAGGCCGGGATCGGCAAGGATCGCCTTCTCGAAGCGATTCGCGGACGGATGCAGGTCTCGGGGCAGCGCTTCGTGTCCGTGCGATGCATCTTCGGGGGCGCGGCCTATCAGCCTTTCGAGGCCGCCCTCAAGGCGCTGGCGCCGGACGAGCCGATGCCGTGGGCCGATCTTGCCAGATC
>JAJYIO010000022.1:2558-13298 GCA_021790035.1 bacterium
AGCCCCCGCACGCTCCGCGCTGCCATCGCCGCCCGGTTCGGCGAGCTCACGTCGGCTGCCGGCGTCGTCGTTCACCTGGCCGACTGGCACCAGGCCGACGAAGCCAGCCGCGAGTTGATCGCCCACGTGGCGACTGGCGAGTCCCCTGGCCAGGCCGTGTTCGTGCTGACCGTCCGCGAGGTCTCCGGCCCAGAGAGCCCGGGTGGCGCCGAGCTCCGTCTGCTGCCGCTGTTGCCGGATTCCGTCGGACCGCTCGCCCAGCGCATGCTGGGAGGGACCCCGGTCGAAGACGGACTGGCCGCGGACCTGTACCGGCTGTCGGCGGGAAACCCGTTGTTCCTCTCCGGAATCATCACGCAGCTGCTCGGTCGGGGCATGCTCGGGATCGAGGCTGGCCGGGTCCGGGCCCTCCGGGTCCTCGACGCCGCGGCCCTGCCCGCGACGCTGTCCGATGCCTTGCTGGCGCAGGTGGCCGGGCTGGGGAGCCCGGCGCGTTCGGTCTCCGAGACGCTGGCTGCTCTGGGACGTCCCGCCACCCCGGAGTTCCTGGCGGTCGCCAGCGGGACGGGCCCGGAGATCGGGCCTGCGCTGGCGGAACTGGAAGCCGCCGGCATCGCCACGGAGCGCCGAGAGGAGGATCCAGGCTCCGGCGGCCCGGATCGGACCGCCTTCTCGATCGCATTCGTGCATGGGGCGATGGCGGAGGCGATTGCCGCCAACCTGTCCGAGGATGGGGCCCGGGCCGTCCACGAGCGCATCGTGGCGGCGATCGAGGCGCAGCTCGGTATCGTGGCCGCGGGCGAGCTCGCCTCCGGCGTCGTTCCTCTTGGCGGCGATGCCGATGCCAGCCTTGCGACTCCTTGGGGCCCCGAATTCGAGAAGCTCCCGGAGATCGAGGCGCTGGCGCGCCACTCCCTGATCGCCGATCCCGCCGGCCGCGGCGTTCGATACGGACTGGCCGCCGCCAGGCGCTCCCTGGAGCGATTCGCGCTGGACCAGGCTCGCTGGCTCATCGAGTCCTGCCTGCCGCAGGTCGCCGCGGGGACACCGCTCGAGCTCGAGTTCTCGAGCTTGCTGGCCGACGCCGATCGCCATTCCGGAAGTTTCGAGGCGGCTTGCGAGCGCTACGCCAGGATCCTTTCGCTCTTGCCCTCTGCGGACCGGAGCCGCATCCGGCTGGCGACCAACTGGGGGCTGGCGCTGCAGAGCCTCTCGCGTTACGAGGAGGCGATGGCCGCCTTCGAACAGGCCGTGTCCGAGGCTCGTATCGCCGACCGGGAACCCGAGAGCCTGCGCGCGTTGACGTCGATCCCCCGCCTGGCTTACCTGATGGGGGACTCGGAGCGGGCCGCAGGCGCATCCCAGGTGGCGGTCGAGGTGGCGCGGGCGGCCGGTGACGCGCGATCGCTCGGCGATTCTCTGGGTCTGATGGGTTTCTTGATCGTCATGCGAGAGCCCGAGCGGGCTGCCGAGGGCCTGCAGCACCTGGCCGAGTCCCTGGTTCTCCTCGAGGAGGTAGGCGATCCTTTGATGCTGGCGGCGGGTCTGGATTTGCAGGCCAATGCCCAGATGATGCTCGGTCGGCCCAACGATGCGCTCACGACCTTCGAGCGAAACCTCGCGGTTTACCGGCGCGTCGGAGCCGCACCCGAGGACGCACTCACGACCCAGCTCAACATCTGTCTGGCTCGCCTCGAACTGGGGACGTTCCAGAGGGTGGCCGCCGATGCACGGCGGATCGGCGAAGAGGCGACCGCCGCTCGCGCCCGGGATCTGATCGTGTACGCCGAGGCGATCGAGAGCGTGGCCCTGGCTCAACTGGGCCGGATCCCGGAGGCCCTCGAATGGCTCGATCGCGCCGGCGCTGGCGCCACCGAGCTCGAGAGCCCCTACCTCGGCGCTGCGGTGCGCATCCTCGGGGCCGAGGCCCGGCTCGTTGCGGGCGCCAACCTGTCGGTGCTCGAGGACCTGCAAGCGGGGCGGCAGCTCGCGGCCGAGGCCCAGACGCAGGAATTCGAGGGCCGGTTGCTCTGGTTGCAGGCCGATGCCTACCTGGCGGTCCTGGACGCCAACCGGGCGGGAGCCGCCTGCGCCGAGCTGGCGACGATGGCCGAACGCTCGGGATCGCACGTCGCACGTCTGCGGGCGCTTTTGATGCGGGGCAAGCTGGCGAATCTGCTCGGCGACGCCAAGGAGGCCGAGCGTCTCTTCGCGGAGGCCATCGAGCTTGCCGAGCGTCTGCAGGCAGCAGCCGCCGGTGGACAGGCCGCCTGGTGTCGCGGGCGCGTGCGCGAGGAGGCGGGTCGCCGCGAGCTGGCGCGCGAGGATTTCCTGGCGGCCCAGCGGGCAGCCGCCACGACGGCCAGCCCGCACCTCATGGTAGATGCGCTGTTCGGCCTTTCTCGCGTCGCCAAGGACGATGATGAAGCCGGGCGATTCCTCGAGGTGGCTCGCGGCCACCTCGCGCCGATCCTGGGACCGCTCGATCGTGCCGCCCGGACCCAGTATCTGGCTGTGGGGGACCGCCAGGCCGTTCTGAACCACTCATCGGCCGTCCGGACCGGGCCTGCGGGCCCGCTCGACGAGCTGCTGGATCGCCCCCTGCGGGAGATCCTGGCCGCCGTCAAGGCCGGTCCCGCTCGTTCCGGGCTACCCGTCGGTGAGCTGATGGCGCGGCTGCTCGACCAGCGTCCCGATCCCGACGAGGTTCTCCGGCGGACCCTCGAGACGGCTCGCGAGCGGTTCGGAGCCGAGCGGTGCATGGCCGTCTTGAAGGTCCAGGATGGCTTCTCGGTGCGGCACGTGACCGGCGCTCGTCCCGAGGATCTGGAGCGCTTCAGCCGGACGTTCATCGACCTGGCCACTCGTGAGGACCGGACGCTCTGGACGATCGACGCCATGACCGATCCCCGGCTTTCGGCGACCGCCTCGGTCGCGGCGCTGCAGATGCGGGCGATCGCCTGCGCCCCGGTGCGGGTGCAGGGTCGGCCGGTGGGGGCGCTGTATCTGGACTGGAGCGATTCGGGCCAGGGTATTCGAGAACCCGACATCGCGGAGCTCGAGACTCTCGCGGGAGTCGCGGGGGTGTGCCTCGCGCAGGCTGAGCTCACGGTCGACCTCCAGCGGCGCACCGATCGCCTCCAGATGCTCCAGGATCTTTCCGGAGCCCTCGCCGGGGCCCTCGAGCTCGACGAGCTCCTGGCGATGGCGTTGCGCAACTGCATCGCCGTCGCGGGGGCCGAGCGTGGCGCCGTCTTGCTGGGCCCCGAGCTCGCGGTCGAGAGGACGCTGAGTTCCAAGGGCCAGGCCGAGATCCCGATGCGGTTCTCCCGGGCCATTCTCCGCCGCATCCAGGCCGAAGGTCGCGCCTTCGCCGTCATCGACGCCGAGGCCGAGGGGGCGTCGGCGTCCATCACCGCCGAGGGGCTGCGAAGCGTGATGGCCGTGCCGTTTCACGTGCGGGGGCAGCTGCGTGGAGCCTTTTACCTCACGAGCTCGGTTTCCGTGCGCGACTTTTCGACCCGCGACCTGTCGCTCATGGAAGCGGTCGCGGGGCAGGTGGCTGTCTCACTGCAGCGCGTGGATCTGGTGGGGGAGCTCGCTCAGCGAGAACGGATGCGCCGCGAGCTCGAGATCGCCCGCGATGTCCAGCGCGGCCTTGCTCCCGGCAAGCTCCCGGTCGTGCCCGGCGTCGAGATCGCCGCCGCGAGCGTTCCGGCCCTCGAGGTCGGCGGCGATTTCCACGACGCCCTCGTGCTGGAGGACGGCCGGATCGGGCTCTTCGTGGGCGACGTGGTCGGCAAGGGGGTGCCGGCGGCGCTCATGGCCGCGACGTTGCTCGCGGCCTTTCGAGCGCTGGCCCCGGCCGAGTCCAGCCCGGCGCGACTGCTCTCGCGCCTCAACCAGATTCTCCTGGCGCATCGGCGCGGCCCTGGAGTCTGGGCCAGCGCGATCTACGCCATCTTCGAGCCCAAGAGTCTGCAGCTCGTCTACGCAACGGCTGGCCATCCGCCGCCGCTGGCCGTGCCGATGGCGCTTCCCTGCGAGGGGCTGGCCTTGGGGGTCACGGCCGAGGGCGAATGTGCCGATCGAGAGGCGGTGCTGGAACCCGGGGCGGTCTTCGCGCTCTATACCGACGGCTTCGAGGATGCACGGGGAGAAGACGGCGAGGCGCTGGGCTCAGAACGCCTGGAACAGAGATTTTCCGAGTGCGCGAGCGGTGGCGCCCGGGCGGTCGTCGATGGGCTGGTTCGCTGGGCGACGAACGACGAGCGGACCGCGAATCTTTACGACGACATCACGATCATTGCGCTACGTGCTGGCGGTGAAATCACAGATGAACCATTGGCTTGAAGAAAGGCATTTCATGGAGTTTCGGCCAGTCCGATCGGACTGTCGTCCATGCAAGCCGGATCATCCAAGGAGCATGGCTCGATGAGCCAAGTTTACGATGGTGGTGTCCGGGTAAAGAGCTTGCGGATGGGGGGAATCGATCTGTCCGCTTTCCAGATTACCCAGGAACACCACGCTCGCGCCGAGGTGCTGCACCTCGTCGGCTCGCTCGATGCGCACACGTCGAGCGAGGTCGAAGATCGCCTGGAACAGCTCCTCTCGGCCGGCGCCCCGGCCCTGGTCCTCGACTTCTCGCTCGTGGACTACGTCAGCAGCGCCGGTTTCGGCGTTCTTCTGAATGCGCTGCACGCGTTCGGGTTGACCGGGGCCGACATCAAGATCGCGAGGATCTCCGAGCGCGTTTACCGTCTCTTCGCCACGCTCGGTTTCCACAAGATCTTCGACATGCGCGCATCGATCGCCGAGGCGATCGATAGTTTCGAGTTCCTGGGAGCGGACGCGGACAGTGGCAGCGGGGCTTCCTGAAGACGAGCGGCACCTGGGCCCGATCGGAGTGGTCGCCACGCTGTCGGCCCTGGCCGCCGTGCGCGCTACCGTGGCCGAGTTCGCCACCCGAAACGGTGCGCCGATCGAGTTCGCCGACGACCTGATCCTGGCCGTCGACGAGGTCTGCGCCAACATCGTGTCCCACGGATACGCGGATCCGGACGTCGAGGACGCGGCGTTCACCGTCGAGCTGCTGGCTCGAGACGAAGGGATCGTGGTGGTGGTGCGAGATCGAGGGGAAGCCTTCGACGTCCAGCTAGCACCGGCCCCCGAGCTTGCCGACTGGATTGCTCGCGGCAAGAAGGGGGGCCTCGGTATCAAGCTCATCAAGATGCTGGTCGACGATGTTCGCTACCGGCGGATCGACGGCATCAACGAGGTCACGCTCTCCAAACGGCTCCCGGGCGTCTTCTCCAGCTAGATCGCCGTGAAGCTCCAGAATTAGCGGGGTAAGCAGGCGGTATGGCCGTTTTGCCGGATGAGAGAGCCCTGGGCGATCTGGTGGCCGACGTGGTTCTCCTGGTTGACGCCGAGGGTGAGGTGCTCGAGGCAAATGCCCGCGCCAGGGAGCTCCTGGGCCGGGAACCAGCCGGGTTGGGGCTCGAGGCGGTCTTCGGCCGCTCTGGGGCCGAGTCGGTCCGCCAGGCTCTGCCGCTTGGCGAGATCCTCGATGTCGAGGCTCCCCTCTCGACCATCACCGGGCCAGCCGGATTCCTGTGGCTGCTGTCGCCCGGCCCTGGCGGGTCGGTCGCGATGTGCGGGCGGGAGATCGATCGCATCTACGGGCTCGACCTCATCCAGCGCCTGTCAGAGGATATCCGAGATCGCCAGGGTCGCCTCGAGGCGGCCAGCGAGATCAACCGTCAGCTCGCGCTCACGCTGGACATCGAGCGCATCGACCAGGTGATCGCCAGCAAGGTGACGGGCCTGATTCCGCTCGACTACCTGCAGATCGCCGTTGCCGGAGCGTCGGCGGAGCTATGCGACCGCAAGATCCTGGCCGCGGACGGGAGCCTGGTGGCCGGGCCAGAGAGCCGGCCATGGTCGCAGCTCGCCGCCGAGCGGACGTTGCGCGACCGCCGGCTCCGCGTCCTCCAGGGCTCGGATGCCATCGGCGGGGCCTTGTCCGAAAGGGGCGCGCAAAGCGCCATCGCCGCGCCCATCGTGCTCGACGACCGGGTCCTGGGCGTCTTGACCTTCGCATCGAAGGCGCCCGCGGCTTACCAGGCCCTCGATATGCTGGCGGTCGAGGCCGTGGTGGGCCAGTACGCGATCGCCCTGGCGAACGCCCGCGTGGTGCGGGGCCTCGAGGAGGCCAACCAGGTCAAGCAAGAGGTGATCGAGATCGCCTCGCACGAGTTCAACACGCCGCTCACGGTCATCAAGGGGTTTGCCGCCCTCCTGGCGGACGGGCAGGCCGCGATGCCTCCGGCCCAGGTTGCCGATGCGATCCGCATGATCGAGTCGGAGGCCGAGCGCTTGCATCGCCTCGTCGATGAGCTCTTGACGGTGTCCCGCATCGACGCGGGCCGCATCGATCTCTACTTGTCGGAAGTGGATCTCGGCGATCTCGTTCGCGACTGCTCCCGGGCGCTCCAGGTGGCCTATCCCGGGCGGGAGGTCGTCGTGCGCGCTCCGGCCGAGGTCTCCATCTTGCAGGATGGAAACAAGATCATGCGTTGCATGACCAATCTCCTCTCCAACGCGCTCAAATTCTCGCCGGTCGAAACGTCGGTCGAGATCGAGCTCAAGCGCGATGATACCAGCTGGGCCATTCGCATCTTCAACGTCGACGAGGGCTTCACCGCGGCCGAGATCGCCCAGCTGTTCGGCAAGTTTCGTCGCCTCGAGCGTCACAAGAACCATTCCCAGGGCACGGGCCTCGGCCTCTACGTGACGCGCCGCATCGCCCGCCGCCTGGGGGGCGACGTCGACGTGGAGAGCGAGCTGGGTCGGGGGACCACCTTCATCCTGCGCGTGCCGGACCTGACCGGCAGCGAGGGCCTCGAGGTCTGAACCGGTTCCACGGGCGGATGAATCCTGACGCTCAGTTCGCGCGGTCAGGCCTGGCTGAAACGAGGCTGGCCCTGGACTCCGTCCGCGCTCGCCGCCCCAAGGCCTGCGGATAACATCCGACCCGGCCCGCGCTCGGCCCGCAGGAGGTCCCCGTAGCGCGCCCGCTTGATGAAGCGCCCATCACCTGACTTGCCCAGCCAGCGCCCGTCCTCGACGATGACCTGGCCCCGCGAGAGCACGATCTCGGGCCAGCCCCGGACCTCGAAGCCCTCGTAGGCACTGTAATCGACGTTCATGTGGTGAGTATGCGGACGGTGGACACTGATGGTCTCCTTGCGATCGGGGTTGAAGATCACGACGTCGGCGTCGCTGCCCACGGCGATCGTTCCCTTCCGGGGGAACATGCCGAAGGTTCGGGCCGCGTTGGTGCTGGTGAGCTGGACGAACTGGTTGAGCGTGATGCGGCCGCCGAGGACGCCGGCGCTGTACATGAGCGCCATGCGGTTCTCGACGCCCGGCGCACCGTTGGGAATCCGGGTGAAGTCCTCGCGGCCGAGCGCCTTCTGGTCCTTCATGTTGAAAGGGCAGTGATCCGTCGCGATGGCAAAGACATCGCCCAGGGAGAGGCCCCGCCACAGGGAGTCCTGGTTGGACCGGTCACGAAGAGCCGGCGTCATGACCCACTTGGCCCCCTCGAAGTCGGGGCGATCGTAGACCGAGTCGTCGAGCAAGAGGTACTGCGGGCACGTCTCGGCCATCACGTCGAGGCCCCGATCGCGAGCCCAGCGGATGGGCTCCAGCGCATCGGCGCTGGCCAGATGGACGATGTAGAGCGGGACGTCCGCGACCTCGGCGATCGCGATCGCCCGGTTGACCGCCTCGGCTTCCATCCGCGTGGGCCGGGTGTGAGCGTGCCAGCGCGGAGCCAGCTTGCCCTCGGCCCTGGCCAGCTTGACGATCTCGTCGATGACGATGCCATTCTCGGCGTGCATCGACACCATCGTGCCGTTCTCGCCAGCCTGCCGAAAAGCGCGGTACAAGGTGGCGTCGTCGGCGTACAGCACCCCCGGATAAGCCATGAAGAGCTTGTAGCTGGTCACGCCCTCCTGCGCGAGCCGCTCCATCTCGGGCAGGCGCTCGGCTGGCATGTCGGTCAGGATCATGTGGAAGCCGTAATCGATCGACGCCCTGCCCTGGGCCTTGGCGTGCCAGGTCTCGAGGCCTTCGAGGGGGCTGCGGCCCCGAGCTTGGTTGGCGAAGTCGATGACGGTCGTCGTGCCGCCGAAGGCCGCCGCCCGGGTGCCGGTCTCGAAGTCGTCCGAGCTCATCGTGCCACCGAACGGCATGTCGAAGTGGGTATGCGGATCGATGCCGCCAGGAATGACGAGACGGCCGGCAGCGTCGAGGGTCCGGTCCGCGACCACGTCGAGGTCCTGGCCGATGAGGGCGATTCGATCGCCGTCCACGAACAGATCGCCCACGTAATCGTCGACGGCCGTTACGATACGCCCGTTGCGGATCAGCAGGCTCACAAGAAACTCTCCTCTCCGGCTGCGCCGGCAGTGGCTTGAGAGGGGCCCTTCGCCCCTCTCAAACTCGCCCCCCGCTGCGGGCGAGCTGCCGCGTAGCCCCGCTCGGCAGGTGGCGTTTCATTCGAGAGTGTCGGCGCAGACGGTGGGGGACTCATCGGAAACTCCCCTTCGGGGCAGGGACTTGCAGGGGGCCTTGCCCCCCGCAAACTACCCCCCGCTGCGGGCAAGCTGCTGCGTAGTCCCGCTCGGCAGGTGGCGTTTCATTCGAGAGTGTCGGCGCAGACGGTGGGGGACTCATCGGAAACTCCCCTTCGGGGCAGGGACTTGCAGGGAGCCTGGCCCCCCGCAAACTACCCCCCGCTGCGGGCGAGCTGCCGCGTAGCCCCGCTCGGCAGGTGGCGTTTCATTCGAGAGTGTCGGCGCAGCCGGTGGGTGGCTCATGGGCAGCTCCTTTCGATCGAACGCTCCATCTTCGCTCCGGATCGAACAAACCGGGGGACGGGCGGGAACGCAAAGAAACAGCCGGAAGCAAATGCTTCCGGCTGTTTGGATGAACCTGGCTTACTTGCCGGTCCAGATGTCCGACACGTTGTCCGGGGTGACGTAGGCGTACGGCATGTAGAAGTAGCCGTGATCGCCCCAGCTGGCGCCCCAGGAATTGCGGATGATCAGGACCTGACGGGCGTCATCGTAGCCGATGACCATGACCGCGTGGCCGCCCTCGACGTAGTTGCTCGAGGTGGGCATCGGCATCATGCCGTCCGACCCGATGCTCATGAAGTTGTCGTAGACCTGGAAGCCGAAGACGACCGGCCAGCCACTGGCAAGCGTGGCCTTGATGTCGCTGATCGTGTTCAGCGGGGTCTTGCTCGACAGCTTGAACTCGGAGGCATCCTGGTAGGCCTGCGCGGGCGGCTTCTGCGAGAACTTCGTGATGTCGTACGGCCAGTCGGCCTCCGGGGGGATGCCCTGGCTGGTCAGGACGTTCATGCCGGTCGTGATGGTCGAGCCGGTGTCCTGGGTGACATCGCTGCCGTCGGCGACGCGCTCGGCGTAGTAGAACCACAGGGGCGAAAGCTCGGTGAACGACGCGGCGGCCTGGACCGGCACGTTGTAGAAGCTGCCGAAGGGCGACTGCTGCGCGTACATCTTGGCTTCCTTCAGCTCATCGAACTGGCGAAGGCCACGGCCCATCGCGAAAGCGGTGCAGGCGCCGAGCTGGCCCTGGTCGGAGATCGGGCTGTCCTGGCTGCGGAGGTCGACCTGGCTGGGCAGGCTGGCACCCATGTACACATCAGGCTGGTAGGGGTTCATCGGGCGACCCGCGCTGAACTTGAAACCCAGTCCGTGCCCGCCGACGCTGCTGGCGCCGAACATCGGGGTGCTGAGCGAATTATTGAGAGTCTGACCAACGGGACCAACACCGCACCCGGCGAGGGCCGCAACAGCGATCAATGGGGCGAACCAGCGCTTCAACACGATTTCGTACCTCCTTTACCTGAACTTAGTGTAAACGCTGGCTCGGTCTCCGGGACCATCGATCACCTAGATTTGTTTGACACTTACGGAATACCTAAGGGTTCTTTAATGAGTGTTTAACAAAACCAGCCTGGCGTTGTGGCTTGAATCCGCATGGAAAGCCACTCCGCGCCGGATTCTGGTCCTGTCGTCCGATGTGCGGGGTCTATCGGATCTCCTTTAAGACACGCATCAAGCGGGCCTCGCGATGATCCCGGCGACCCCGAACCCGTGCGCCCCGGTCCGGGCGGCCACGCTCCGACGGGTGGCGTGCGGCAGCCGGGGATTCCACTCTGCGAGAGATCCATCGGATCTTCTTCAAGAAGGCACGCATCAAGCGAGGCCGGCCGGCCCTCACGGTCTTCAAGAGGGTGCCAGCCCAGGGCGGTGCGCCTAACAGGGCTGCTGAAAAAGTCCTGGCGGCTGCGGTCTGCCTCTGCTGGACCCTTTGCGGCCTACATCCTTGAAAGCTCGGTCAACGCCGGCTACGACTACGTCTCAATCCCTTTCTGCGGGCGCGCTCGCAAATCGTTCCAGCCGCCTGGCCCTCGCTCGCCGAGGCTTCTTCATCAGCCTGGCAATGGGCGCAAAGAAACAGCCGGAAGCAAATGCTTCCGGCTGTTTGGATGAACCTGGCTTACTTGCCGGTCCAGATGTCCGACACGTTGTCCGGGGTGACGTAGGCGTACGGCATGTAGAAGTAGCCGTGATCGCCCCAGCTGGCGCCCCAGGAATTGCGGATGATCAGGACCTGACGGGCATCATCGTAGCCGAT